>JBOHBY010000511.1:0-3807 GCA_050698635.1 Spirillospora sp. | reverse complement strand
GTCCGGCGGCCAGCGGCAGCGCGTCGTGATCGCGCGCGCCCTGGCGGTGGGCCCGAGCCTGGTGATCTGCGACGAGGCGGTCAGCGCGCTGGACGTCTCGACGCAGGGCCAGATCATCAACCTGCTGGCCGGGCTGCAACGCGACCTCGGCCTGGCCCTGCTGTTCATCTCGCATGACCTGGCCGTCGTCCGGCACATCAGCCACCGGGTGGGCGTGATGTACCTCGGCCGGCTGGTGGAGACCGGCACGGCGGACCGCGTCTACCGGGACCCGGCACATCCCTACACGCGCCTGCTGCTGGAGTCGGCGCCGCTTCCGGACCCGGCGGCGCAGCGGGCGCGCCGCGTCCGGGCGCCGTCCGGTGAACCGGCCAGCCCGATCTCCCCGCCGTCCGGGTGCGCGTTCCACCCGCGCTGCCCGTCGGTCTTCCAGCCGTGCGCGGACACGGACCCGCCGCTGCGGACGGCAGCGGACGGCGTCGTCCGCTGCCACCTGGAACTCGTCAAGTCACGCCCGGCGGGCGGGTGCCGGCCGCCGGCGCAACCCTGAGAGGAGCCTGCACCAGCATGGCGAACAAGCGACGGACCCTCATCCGAGGCGGCCACCTCGTCACCATGGACGAGACCATCGGCGACCTGCCGACGGGCGACCTGCTCATCGAGGACGACGTGATCACGTCGGTGACGGGGCCGGGGTCGGCGGCCGCCGCGCGGGCCGTCGACGAGGTCATCGACGCGACCGGCATGATCGTGCTGCCCGGCCTGGTCGACACCCACATCCACCTGTGGCAGACCGTGCTCCGGGGCATGGCCTCCGAGCTGTGGAAGGGCGAGTACTTCGAGCAGGTGCTCCCATACCGCGCCCGATTCCGTCCCGAGGACATGTACGCGGGCGGCTACGTCGGCGGCCTGGAACTGCTGTCGAACGGCGTCACCACCGCGCTGGACTTCTGCCATTGCGTCGTCTCGCCCAAGCACGCCGACTCCGCCATCGCGGGTCTGACTGCGTCCGGGCTGCGCGGCATGCACGGCTACAGCCTGCGCGCCAAGCCGCCCGGACACTTCACCACACACGATCAGCGACTCGCCGACGCCACCCGCCTCAGCGGCGAGATCGCCGACCGCGGCGAAGGCAGGGTCGGCATGATGCTCGCGCTCAGCGACCTGGAGACGATCGACATCCCCACGAGCGTCCGGGAGGTGGCGCACGCCCGCGAACTCGGGCTCCGCATGACGATCCACTCCAACTTCCCAGGCCAGGTCACCGCCATGCACGAGGCCGGCCTCCTCGGCCCCGACCTGGTCCTGGTGCACTGCAACGTGGTCACCGACGACGAAATAGACATGCTCGCCGACGCGGGCGCGGCGATCTCGGTCACCCCCGCGGTGGAACTCGGACTCGGCTCCCCGTTCACCGTCCTCGGGCGGGCGGTCCGGCGCGGCGTGCGGATCACGTGGGGATGCGACATCCCCAGCTTCAACAACGCCGACCTGATCGCGCAGATGCGCCTGGTCCACCAGCTGCAGGGCTTCGTGGACGGCACCGGCGAACGCGCCGAGGGCCGCACCGGACGGCGCCGTCCCGGCATCCCCACCTTGACCCCGCGCGACGTGCTGCGGCACGGCACCATCGAGGGGGCGAGGGCCCTGGGGCTGGACGATCGGATCGGCTCGCTCGCCCCAGGGAAGCAGGCCGACATCGTGCTGCTGCGCGCCCCGCTGTTCGGCACCTCGCTCTGCGAACCGGCGGCCCACCTGCTGCTGCAGAGCGGCGTCCAGGACATCGACACCGTGCTGGTCGCGGGCCGGATACGCAAACGCGGCGGCCGCCTGACAGACGTCGACACCGACTCCCTCACCGACCTGATCGACCACTCCCGCACCCACGTGCTGGCCGAGCCACCCCAGCCGGACTAACACCGCCCCGCCGGAGGATCCGACTCGGGGTGGTCCATCCCGTGACCCCCGCGATGAAGGAGCAGGTCGGTCACAGCGGACGAGAACAAGATCATTGCCCAGATATCGCCCAACCAAGTGGACGTGTGGTGGGCGATACTGGGATTGAACCAGTGGCCTCTACCGTGTCAAGGTAGTCCGCGATCATGACTGACCTGCGGGTTTCGAGACGCCGCAGATCAGCGGCGGTGGTTGATGCTCGTTGGCATCCGTTTGGGACGATTCGGGAATGCTGCGTGCTCCCGTCGTCTCCGGTTCCGGGCGGGAGCAACGGGAGCACGTAGGGAGTGGTGTGCAGCTCTCATGGTGGTCGGCGCGACACGGTTAGCCGCGTGGGGGTGACAGCTTCGGTGGTCGCGTCCAGCCCACGCCTGTCTCCCCACCGTTTCGACTCCGCCAGCGCGGCCTTACGGCGTCTGACGGACGGCGGCCTGGACCTTGCCGACCAGGCCGCGGGATATCCGGGTGCTGTAGATGCCGCGGCCGAACGTGGCGGCGATGAGGCGGCCGGACGCCGCCTGGAATTCGATGTCGGTGACCGCGGCCAGCGGGAGGTCACCGAGCCGGAGCCAGAACCGGCCGCTCGGGGGACCGGCGTATACGCCGACGTCGGTGGCGAGGAGCAGTAGCCCGTGAGGGCCGATGACCACATCGTTCACCGGGGCCTCGGGGAGGTTGCCGGTGATGTCGCGCCAAGTACGGCCGCCGTCGGTGGAGTGCAGGACGTGTCCGCCCCTGCCGGTGGCCCGGTAGCCGGAGAGGGTGGCGAACATCCGGCGGCCGTCCCGCGGATCGACCTCGACGCGGGTGACCCACGGCTGGTCTTTCAGCTCCAAGGACCAGCTCGCGCCGTTGTCGCGGGTGACGGAGACGCGTCCGTCGTCAGACCCGGCGACGATGGTGCCGGGGGCGGTCTTCCCGGCGGCCACGGCGGTGAGGGTGCCGAACGGGTAGACCTCGTCGCGGCCGGGACCGCCGGTGAGGTCGGGGCTGATCGGCTCGAAGTCGAGCCCGTTGGTGGAGCGGTTGAGCCGGTTGCCGCCGAGGTAGACGACGTTCGGGTCGGCCGGGTGCAGCTCGATGGGGCTGAACCAGTTGAAGCGGTCGCCCGCCGCGCCGCGCAGTTCGGTGAGAGTGTCGCCGGCGTCGTCCGAGCGGAAGCAGGTGCCGAACTGGTAGCAGCTGTAGAGGATGTTGTGGTTTCGCGGGTGGATGACGTTGGCTTCGCCGTCACCGCCGAGGAACCCGTTCCAGCGCGGGCCGTTCCAGGTGCGCACTGAGCCGTTGTCCTGGGTGCCGCCCGCCATCCGGGTGACGTCCTGCGCGCTGACGGTCACGCTGTAGAACTGGGTGTACGGCTCGTTGGCCGCCTTGATCCAGGTCCGCGTGGCGCCGTTGGCGTCGGAGCGGTGGATGCCGCCGTCGTTGCCCTCGTAGACCCGTCCCGGCACCTTCGGGTCCCAGACCATCGCGTGGTGGTCGACGTGCATGCCCTCGTTGACCGTCCAGGTCCGGCCGGCGTCGGCCGACTCGCGCAGGTTGGCCGAGGGCATGTAGAGGTGGTCGCGGTCCGCGGGGTCCACCCATAGGTGGCCGGTCCACCAGAACGGGACGTCGCTGGCCGGCAGCGTGCCGGTCTTGAACGAGTCGCCGCCGTCGTCGGAGACGTAGAAGCCCTTCACATCGCCGAACTGGCTGTAGGTGGAGGTCAGCACGTACACCCGTTCCGGATCGCCGGGCGCCACGCCGATGCCGACGCGCCCGAGTCGCGGGTCGGATCGCAGCCCGATGCCGTCGCCGGGCGTCGGCGTGACGACGTTCTCCAGCCGCCGCCAGGTGCTCCCGCCGTCG
>JBOHBY010000510.1:0-6247 GCA_050698635.1 Spirillospora sp. | reverse complement strand
TCGCGCTCGATGAAGTAGGCGGAGATCCCCAGACCCGCGACGATGACGGCCGCAACCAGGGCGGCGGTGAGCCTGTGCCGCCGCTTCCGTCCGGACGTCGTGATGGGCTCGGCGCCCGACGAGGAACGCCGTGAACCTGGGTACGGGCCGGGAGGCTCCGTGGTCCGCTCGTCCGGGGCGCTCATCGCGAGCGGGGCGGCAGCGCGCGAGAACGCGTCGCGGGCATCGGCGATCAGGGCGGCGGCGGATTCGTACCTCTCCGCGGGGAGCGGGGCGAGGGCCCGGCCGAAGACCTCTCGGAGCCGACCGTTGACCAGGTCGTTCTCCGGAAGGGACTCCGGCACGCGTGACCGCTGGACGAGGTCGAGCAGATGCCCGGTGAGCGTCTCGTAGAGCACCAGGGCGAAGGCGTAGAGGTCGGCGTGCGCGTCGATGTCGCGCGCACCGCCCAACTGCTCGGGGGCCATGTAGCGGACGGTGCCGACGATCTGGTCGGAACGCGTCACCTCGTCGCTGCGGGCACGCGCGAGCCCGAAGTCGGCCAGCCACGGGTGCTCGCCGCCCTCCAGACCTTCGAGAAGGATGTTCTCCGGCTTGACGTCCAGGTGCAGCACGTCGGCGCGGTGCATCGCGTCGAGCGCGCCGCCGACCTTCTCCAGCAGCGTCAGCGCGTGCCCAGGAGCGAGCGCCGACCGCCGCCGCAGCAGGCCCCGCAGCGTGTACCCGGACGGGACGAGCCGCATCGCCAGGTACAACCGGCCCTCGTGATCCTTGACCTCGTGGATGGGCAGCACATGCGGGTGGTCCACCCTGGCGAGGTTGCGCGCCTCCCGCGTGAAACGGTCCCGTTCCTTCTTCCCGGTGGCCGCGCCCGCGGCCATCACCTTGATCGCCACGGTCCGGTCAAGATCGAGATCGAGGGCCCGGAAAACGACGCCCATTCCTCCTTTGCCGATCTCTTCTTCGAGACGGTAATGGGAGAACTCGTCGCCCACTCCGAACCCGACGCGCCTAGCCGACATGTCATTTCACCACCCCGCGACCCCTATCACCCCAGCCTAATAGATCAAATATCCTCAGAAAGCGAGTATCCAGAATTTGCTGAGATAACCGGCCCCTTGACCACCGATGTTCATGAGCGGGATTCACGGTTCCGTCCACTGGTGCTCACCTCGTCGAGAAGGGACACCAGGTCGCGCATCCCGGCCCGGACCGCCATCGCGCGCAGTTCGGCCAGCCCGACCTCGCCCAGTCCGACCTGGCGCCCGACGCGGGCCACCCTCGCGCCGAGGTCGGAGCGCCGGATGCTCGTCCGGGCGCCGAGGAAAAAGCCGACGCGTTCGAGGAGTGCGCGGCGGCGAACCCGTTCGTCATCGCACCAGACGTGGAAGAAATCATTGCCCAGGACCACGAACGACCCCAGTTTGCTCAGCGGGACCGGCCCCTTCGCGTCGAAGCACGACGGGGGGAAGGTGACTCGGAGCGTGCCGTTCGGCCGCCGGACGGGACGCAGCCGGTCCTGGCCGCGTTTGCGCAGCCATTCCCGCGCGCGGGTCTCGTCGCGCCCGTCCCGCGCGACGGCCTCCTCGTTCTCGATCACCTGGCCGAGGTCCGGGCTCCGCTCGTAGATCCCGGTGATGTCCTCGTCAACGGCGCCGGCCGCCTGGGTGTAGACGAGATGACGTGCCCGCCCGTCCGGAGTCACCGCCCGCACCAGGTAGGCGGGCAGGTACACGGGTTCGGACGGGGCCACCCGTTCCGGCGCGTCGATCCGCGCCGGAAGGTTGAACCGGTCACGGTCCGCTTGCGCGGCGAGCTCCGCCACTGCCTCGTCGCGGAACGCACGCAGGCTGACGATCATCCGGAACGCGGGCCACCCTCGACGGTTCACCACGTCCAGGAGCTCCTGGCCGGAAAGGAGGGTGACCGTGGACGGGTCGTAGTACGGACGCGTCAAGGGCCGTGACCCGAAGCCGTCGAAGTAGAGCTCGCGGTGGTCCTGCCGCTTGACGGTGTAGCGCCACTTGTCCCGTACGGACCGCTCCCCGATCTCCGTGAGCGAGACCCGGCCGTCGGTGACCCGCACGTGGCCGATCCTCGACAGGACGCGCAACGCCCGGTCGACCAGAGCCTCGTCCAGCGAGAAGAACTCCGCGAGGTCCGCCGGGATATGCAGGCCACCCTCCGCGATGCCGCGTTCGAGGTAATAGTCGATCAGGTCGTAGGGCTCGGCCTCGGTGATCGTCGCTCTGATCTCGACGCGCCACACGGGCAGCAGGAGGTGGAAGAGGCGCGTCGGCATCGCCCCTCGCGCGTACGCGGCGTCCTCGAGAGCGCGTTCCTCCGGATAAGGGATGAGTCGTGTCTCGGTCATGCCGGGCCGTCCTGTTCATTGAGCCTCGTCACCTGGTCGAGGACGTCCCGGTACTGGCGGATCTCGCCATACCGGGACGCGTGCGCACGCAGCGCGACCGCGAGGTCCCGGAAGCCCCGGTCGCGCGCGTTGGTCAGGGTCGTCATGTCGCCGGTGAGCACGAGCTGGTACTGAGCCCGGGTGAAGGCGACGTTGGCCCGGCGCAGTTCCTTGAGGAACCCGACCCGGCCGTCGTGGTTGCTCCGGGTGAACCCGTAGAGGATCACCTCACGCTCACCGCCCTGGAAGGAGTCCACGGTGCCCACGTTCAGCCCGGCGGTCTCGGCGTCGCCGATCCTGCGCGCCACCTGCCGGACTATCCGCTCGGCCTGGGCCCTGTAGGGGACGATGACCGCCCACTCCGCGCCGACCCGCTGATAGTGCACGGCCAGCTCGACGAGCAGCATGGCCTCGGCCCGGTTGACGTACCCGGCCCGGCCCCACGATTCGCGGTCGCCGCCGGGCCGCTCGAAACGCTCGCTCCCGGGAAGCCGCGCGGTGTCGACGAACGCCAGCGGACGCCCGAACAGTGCGTCACGGTGTTCGCGGCGGACCTTCGTCAGCAGCCGGCCCTCGTAGAAGGCGGCGGAGACGAAGTCGGCGAGTGCCGCGGGCATGCGCCGCTGCCCCGTCAGCCGGACGACCTCGCCGCCGCCCAGCCGTTCGAGCGCGCTTCTCGCCAGCAGCTCCCGGATGAGCGGGTCGTCGACGGTGGCGCCCCAGTTCTCGACCTCGGAGTCGAGGAACGGGGGGAGTTGCCGGTCGTCTCCGACCAGCACGCCCCGCCGCGCGCGGACCAGCGGGACGAGCGCGTTCGCGATGCCGATCTGCCCCGCCTCGTCCACGATCGCCAGGTCGAACGTGGCGTCGGCCAGTTCCCGGCGAGATGCCGTTCCGATACAGGTCGCGGCGACGACGTCGGCGTAGCGGAGCAGTTCGGACGAGAGCGGTTCGGTCTCCCGCGCGACATCGGCGCGCCATTCGGCGAGCAGCGCGGCCCGGGCGCCCAGCGGGCCCAGGTTCTCCCGGAGCCATCGGTGCAGGCGCCTGATGTCCCGTTCCAGGGCCTCGCGGTCGGCGCCGTCGCGGACGGCCGGCGGTACCTCCACCGCCGCGACCGCGAGCCGTGCTTCGCGCGCCGCCTTCAGGACCGACGACCAGAGCGATTCGTGGTTCCTCGCCCTGGCGTCGATCTCGGCGCATGTGGCCCGGACGGCCGGCTCGTCCCGGGT
Source organism: Spirillospora sp. (assembly GCA_050698635.1). Taxonomy (GTDB): domain Bacteria; phylum Actinomycetota; class Actinomycetes; order Streptosporangiales; family Streptosporangiaceae; genus Spirillospora. The sequence continues at coordinate 2,602 of JBOHBY010000510.1, read as the reverse complement.
CAGGTCGTCGAGTTCCCGCTCGGCCTGGGCCAGGGCCTCACACGTCCGGGCACGTGCCTCGCGCAGTTGCCTGGCGCGCTCCGTCCCCACCTCCTGCCGCCTGTCCCACAGCAGGAGCAGCCAGCCGTACAGGACGCCGAGGACGGCCACCGCCGTTCGCGCCCTCGCCCATTGGATCCGCTCGCCACGCCTCTCCATGCGCCGGCGCAGACGGTCGAGCGCCCCATCGTGCTGGTCACGCTCGGCGACCAGCGCGTCCACGCGCAGCGTCAGGCCGCCACCGGCGGCGCGCCGGGCCTGGTCGTGCCGTGCGCGCGCGAGGGTCTCCGCGTCCTTCTCCGCGTCGAGCCCGCTGATGCAGGCGTCCAGTTCCCCGGCCCACCGCTCGGCGTCATGGAGACGTTCGTACTTGGCCGCCGCGGTGCCCGCCTCGCGCCGTACTCGCTCACGGAGTTCGGCGACCCTGTGTTCCAGGAGGTAGGGCCGCCCCTCCGCGGTGACGCTGCCCTCGTACCCGATCCGGATCGCGTCGAGCTCCTTCGGGAGCCTGGCGAGGACGTTGTCAACGGCGCGGTTGGTGTGCGAGGTGACCAGGATCCGTTCCCCGTTCCGGACGCGGGCCGCGAGAGCGAGGTGGCTGATCACGCGTGTCTTGCCAGTACCCGGCGGCCCGTGCACCACCAGGACGTCCGGTGTCGCCAGCCCCTTCTGGAGGGCTTCGGACTGGTCGGCGTCCAGTTCGTCGGTCGGCTCGGCCCGGCCGGACGCGATCCGGGTGCCTCCGCCGTTGACCAGCGCGGGAAGCAGCGTGGTGTTGTGGGCTTGGCGCGAGCGAAGGAGTTCGACGGCCTCCCGTTGTTTCGCGTACACGGTCCGGCTCGCCGTCATCTCAAGCTGGCCCTGGGGGTTCTCGGTGAACCGCGCCCAGTCGACCGGGTGGTCGAAGCGGACCGTGACCGCGTCCCCCGCCACCCGCATCACCTGGCCCCGCAGCTCGGGTGAGCCGTGGACCTGGACGAACGTCCCCCGCTCCGGCACCGGCCCGGCCGCCATCCAGAACCGGTAGACCGACCGGGTGCCCTGGCGCCGCTCCCCGGCGGCGCCGACCGCCCGGTACGGGAACAGCGGCACCGACCGCGCCGCCTCCGTGGTGATCCGCTCGTCCGCGTCGATCATCTTCCCGACCGTGTCGAGGAAGGCCGTCTGCTCCGCCGTCAGCGCCGGGGCTCCACGCCGCTCGGCGAGTTCCTCGCCGAGCCGTCTCCACTCCGACACCAGCGGCGTCCAGTAGGAGTCGGCCGGCCGGGGGATGCTCTGGACGTCGAACGCCATCCGCCAGCCGGCGGGACGGACCAGCAGACAGCCGTCCGCCAGCTTCTTGTGGTCATGGATCCGCATGAGCCCGATCGCGCCGACCATGTACGCGTCCTGGTACTTCTTGGTCAGGAACAGGCGGATGGTGAAGGTCGGCAGGTAGAGCAGCAGACTCCAGTCCCCGCCGCGCTTCGGCTCGCTGAACGTCGCGGCGACCCCGTCCGGCCTGGCGTTGAGTTCGGCGAGCACTTCGCCGGGGTTGCGGGGCAGCCGCAGACCGGGGTGCTCCTGGATCAGCCGAGCCATCTGCCCGGTCAGCTTGTCACTCGGAATCAGCGTGATGGGACCTGGTAAGGGCGCTGGACGAAGCGTCATCGGTTCCTCATCGGGTTCGCCGGGCTTCGGATGTCATGGACGGGTCAGGCGCGTGCGCCACGGCCTCGGGCGCTCAGGGCCAGGCGGGGAGAGCCAGGCGGGGAGAGCCATGGTCAGCCGGGGAGAAGGGCTTTGCGAGCGGCCTTGAACGCCGCCTCCAGGGAGCGTGCGTCGGGACGTTCGGACGGGTCGGCCGCCAGCGCGGTGTCCAGCGTGCGCCCGAGCTGTTCCGGCAGGTCGGGCACCTGTCCGCCGACGGGCAACGGGGCCCGGGAGTGCGGCGGACCGCCGGTCAGCACGTGGTAGGTGAGGGCGGCGAGCCGGTAGACGTCGGTGTGCGGGCCGATCGCCCGTCCCTGCCGCTGCCGCTGCTCGGGCGCCTGATGATCGGACGCTCCCTCGTTCGCCCGGCAGGGACGCGCGGCGAGCCCCAGGTCGCGCAGCGCGAGCGATCCGTGGTCGAGCAGGATGATCCCGGACGGGGTCAGGCCGCGGTGCGCGATGCCCCGCCCGTGCAGGCCGGTGAGGGTCTTGCAGACCTCGGCCAGGCCACCCAACAGGCCGAACATGCGGAACGGGTCCATCGGTCCACCGCCGGGCTCGATCATCGTGTCCAAGGCCGGGCACGGGGTTCCGGACCGGGAGGACGGCCAGGTCACGACCAGGGTTGCCGTCCGTCCGCCCGGGTGGACCTCGGGGGCCTGGCGCGGGCGCGGAAGCCCGGGGACGCAACCGCCCAGCTCCGCCAGCAGATCATGTTCGGCGGAAAGCGCCTTGAGGGCTTCTTCCCCTTCGGGGGTGTCCTCGCGCAGGCCGATCTGGCGCAGCCACACGTACTCGGGGCTCTGCCCAGGCCGCCGCGCACCCGGTCCCGGTTCCCGCTGTCCCGGCGCCCGCCCCGGTGCCGCCCGCC
>JBOHBY010000509.1:0-3890 GCA_050698635.1 Spirillospora sp. | reverse complement strand
CCGCTGCGCCGCGTGGTGCCGCCGGACGTGCTGGCCGTCGGCCGCGGCCCGATCCCCCCGGCCAAGATCAAGAAGATCGCGGCGCTGGGCCGGGTCAGGGACGTCGCCGCGGTCGCGGGCGGCGCCGTCCAGCTCCAGGGACGCCAGATCAACACCTTCGCCGTCGACCCGTCGGCGTTCCGCTCATGGACGCCGCCCGGGACGGCCAAGGACAACGGCCTCTGGGAGGCGCTCGCCGCCGACCGTTTCGTGGTGTCCACGGCCGCCGCCGAGCAGCTCCGGCTCAACCGGGGCATGCGGTACCCGGTCGTCGCGCGGACGATGCCGAACCTCACCATGGGCGGCGCCGGGCCGCTCGGCCTGCCCGGCATCGACATGCTCGTCAGCCGGACGTCCGGGGACCAGATGGGGCTCGTCCCGAACGTGGCCGTCCTGGTCAACGCGCCCGGCGTGAGCCCGGCCAAGGTCGTCAAGGCCGTGACCAAGGTCCTCGGGCCGGGCACGAACGTCGTCAACCTGCACGACTACCAGACGCCCGGAGACGGTGGACGCCCGAGCAGCTACCTCGACCTCTACAAGCAGGCCGCCAGGGACTGCCGGGGCCTGTCCTGGACGGTCCTCGCCGCGATCGGCCAGGTCGAGAGCGACCACGGGCGCAACGCGGGCCGGTCCAGCGCGGGCGCGCTAGGGCCGATGCAGTTCATGCCCGCCACCTGGAAGGCGTACGGCGTGGACGGCGACCGCGACGGCAAGGCCGACATCATGAACCCCTACGACGCCATCCCCGGAGCGGCCAAATACCTGTGCGCGAACGGCGCGGGCAGGGGCGGCAAGCAGCTCTACAACGCGGTGTTCAGGTACAACCACGCGCACTGGTACGTCCAGAAGGTCCTCAGCCTGGCCAAGGCTTATGCCGCGAGGTTCAGCTGATTGGATGGAGGCATGACTTCGCGCGCGCGCGCAATGCCGTCGTACGACGCGTTGCTTCTATTGTCCTTCGGCGGGCCGGAAGGGCCCGAGGACGTGATCCCGTTCCTGGAGAACGTCACCCGTGGCCGGAACATCCCAAGGAAGCGCCTGGAAGAGGTGGGGGAGCACTACTACCTGTTCGGCGGGGTCAGCCCCATCAACCAGCTATGCCGCGACCTCAAAGCCGCCATCGAGACCGACTTCGCGGCCCACGGCGTGGAACTGCCCGTCTACTGGGGCAACCGGAACTGGACCCCATACCTGGCCGACACCGTCCGGCAGATGAAAGCGGACGGTGTGCGCCACGCTGCCGCGTTCGTCACGTCCGCCTACAGCGGCTACTCCACGAACGACCAGTACCTTGCCGACATCGCGCGCGCGCGCGACGAAGTGCCGGATGCGCCTGAAATCGACAAGCTGCCCGTCTACTCCGACAGACCCGGCTTTATCGACCCCTTCGTGGACGCGACGAAAGAGGCCCTGAGCCGCCTCCCAGAAGACGCACGCCTAATCTTCACCGCGCACAGCGTCCCCCTATCCCAGCCCCACCAAGACCTATACGCCCAGGAGCTGGAAACGGCCGCGCGGACGGTCGCGCAGAAGGGCGCCCCTGGAACGCCCTGGGATCTCGTCTACCAGAGTCGCAGCGGCCCACCGGCACAGCCGTGGCTGGAGCCGCAGATCACCGACCACCTGGAGAAGCTGCGCGGCGAGGGCGTCCACGCCGTCGCGGTCGTGCCGATCGGGTTCGTCTCCGACCACATGGAGGTCAAGTTCGACCTCGACGTCGAGGCCGCGGAGAAGGCCGCCGGGCTCGGCATCGCGTTCGCGCGGGCCGCCACGCCCGGCACCGACCCGCGCTTCGCCGCCCTGCCCCGCCACCTGCTGGCCGGACAATGACGAGCCCGGACGAGCTGCTGAAACTCGCCGCCGCGACCGCACGCGAGGCCGGACGGATGCTGGTCGACGAGCGCCCGGCGGACGGCCCGGACGTCGTCCAGACCAAGTCGTCCCCGACCGACGTCGTCACCCGCATGGACCGCGCCGCCGAGCGGCTGATCATCGAGCGGATCCGGGCGGCGAGGCCCGACGACGCCTTCCTCGGCGAGGAGGGCGGCGACCACGCCGGACGCAGCGGTGTCCGCTGGGTGATCGACCCCATCGACGGGACCGTCAACTACCTCTACGACCTGCCCGACTGGGCGGTCAGCATCGCCGCCGAGGTCGACGGCACGGTCGTCGCCGGGGCCGTGGAGATACCGCGCCGCGGCGAGTCCTACACGGCCGTGCGCGGGGGCGGCGCCTTCCAGCACACCGCGTCCGGCACCCGCGAACTCCGCGTGAACTCTCGGGTGCCGCTCGACAAGGCACTGGTGGCCACGGGGTTCGGTTACGCGGCCGGACGGCGCGCCCGGCAGGCGAAGGTCCTCACCGGCGTGCTGCCGAACGTCCGCGACATCCGGCGCGGCGGCTCCTGCTGCGTCGACCTGTGCTCGCTCGCGGCGGGACGCGTCGACGCCTACTACGAGCGCGGCGTCGAGGCGTGGGACATCGCGGCCGGCGGCCTGATCGTCCGGGAAGCGGGCGGACGCGTGGAGGGCCTGCACGGCGCCGCACCCGGCCAGGAACTGACCATCGCCGCAGGTCAGGACACCTTCGAGGCCCTGCACGACCTCCTGGCCCCGCTCGACCCCCTCGGAGACTGAGCGCGGCCGAGCGCGTCCGGCACCCAGGGCGTGAAACGGGGAGCCCGGGACCGCGATGGTCCCGGGCTCCCCGTGTCGTTCGCGTGTCTTCAGTCGCAGCGGGGTGGCTCGACGCCGATATCGTTGTTCGCTGCGATCCGGCGCAGGTCGTTGATCTCCTCCTGGCGAATGTCCGCCAGGTAGGTGTCTCCCTCTGCGTGGGCGCTCCGCAGCGACGCGTACGCGTCGTCGAGCCGCTGCTGGATCATGCGTGACAACTCGCCCATAGGCCTCCTCCCGGATCGTGCCCATGCCTACCCAGGCCTAGGCTGAAGGTAAACCTGAACGTCGATGCAATTTTCGCGGATTCTTGCGCCCGTGCCACCACGGTGCGAACAACGATCACCTGAACAGGTGTTTACGTGCGTCTTACGGCGCCCGTGGCATATCTGGAGCCGTGCCATAGCAGGAGCCCGGGCGGACCGCGCCCCGGCCATGGAGGGGGACCCCGTGCGTGTTCTAGTCGTCGAGGACGAGCGCGTGCTCGCCGACGCGATCGCCACCGGCCTGCGCAGGGAGACGCTGGCCGTGGACGTGGCCTACGACGGCGCGGGCGCGCTGGAGCGGGCGGGCGTCAACGAGTACGACGTCATCGTGCTGGACCGCGACCTCCCCAGGATCCACGGCGACGACGTCTGCAAGCAGCTCGTCGCGCAGCGCTACCCGGCGCGGATCATCATGCTGACCGCCGCGGGCGAGCTGGACGACCGCGTCGAGGGCCTGTCCATCGGCGCCGACGACTACCTGGCCAAGCCGTTCGCGTTCGCCGAGCTGATCGCCCGGGTGCGGGCCCTCGGCCGCCGCGCCGCCGCGCCGCTGCCGCCCGTCCTGGAACGCGCCGGGATCAGCCTCGACCCGGCCCGCCGCGAGGTGGCGCGGGACGGCCGCCCGGTCGAGCTGACCCGCAAGGAGTTCGCCGTCCTGGAGGTCCTGCTCAGCGCGGACGGCGCCGTCGTGAGCTCCGAGCAGCTCCTGGAGAAGGCCTGGGACGAGCACATCGACCCGTTCACCAACGTCGTCCGCGTCACGATGATGACGCTGCGCAAGAAGCTCGGCGACCCGCCGGTGATCGAGACCGTGCCCGGCGTTGGGTACCGGCTGTGACCGCCGAACCCGCGCCCCGGGGCGGCCCGGACCAGCCCGGCGGCGGCAGCGGCGGCGGCTCGGGTGTCGGGC
>JBOHBY010000508.1:0-3540 GCA_050698635.1 Spirillospora sp. | reverse complement strand
GTCCATACCGTTCCCAACCTTAGGTGGGCCGAGGGTAGCCAGAGCTCTTCGAAAGGGCGTCCGGGCCCCTCAAGGGTAGGAGGCCGCACGCCGTGCCTGGTAGGACGAACATGCCGTGTGCTGGACGAACGTGTGCCACGCCCGTTGAGAGGGCCCGTCGAGAGGGCCCGTTGAGGGGTGGGTGGGTCACCCGCGGGGGCGCGCGTCACTGTGCGGGGGCGCGCTCCAGGCGGACCAGGCCGAGCCCCAGCCGCGCCCAGCTCTCCACGAACCGTTTCTCCACGATGCCGATGGGCGGCTCGTACATCGACTCGTTCGCCAGCCAGTAGTTCACGACCGCGCCGCCGAGGATCGCCGCGACCGCCGGCCAGTCTTCGTCGGCGCCCTCGAACTCGGGCTGTGCCGCGAGCCAGGTGGCGATACCGGCGTACAGAGGGTTGACGATGCCCTCGCGCATCTCGGCGACCAGGTTCGGGAACTGGTCGAGGTCGCGGAACAGCACCCGGATGAGGTCCTGCTCCTCGCGCATCTTCGCGAGCCCGGTCTGGCACGTCATCCGCAGCCGCGTCTCCAGCGGACGGTCCTCGTAAGCGGTCGCCTGGTCCAGGACGTCGTTGATCTGGCGGCGGGTCCGGTCGATGTGCTCGCGGATGGCGGAGGCGAGGACCTCCTCCTTGGACCGGAAGTGCCGGTACAGGCCGCCCGCGCCCGGCGAGAGGCCGGAGGCCGCCTCGATCTCCGCCACCGACGTGGCCGTGTAGCCGCGGTCGGCGAACAGCCGGAGCGACTCGGCCACGATCCTGTCGCGCGTGGACATCGACATCTGGCATACCTCCAAGGACCCGCCGCACGCTGCGAACGTACGTGCTCAAGTACGGGCGCCCGGTCGGCGGGAACCACGCTGATCGAGCCTACCGCCGGGCCGGCGGGAGTGGAGAAAGCGCACCGTGAGGGGCGTATCCCGGTGGCTCTTCACAGTGTGTTACGCCTCGCCGCGGGCTCGTGGGCCGCTAGGGTTTCCGATGCCCGCGCCCCGTCGCCGGAAGGGGCGTTGTCGGCGTTGTCGCGTAGTTGGAGTCGTTGGAAAGGTCGCGATGTTCAAGTCTCCGCGGAAGGCGGCCGACGGGGCCTTCCTGCCCGAGGACTTCGTGGTGCCCACGCTGGTGGCCGGCTCCCGGTTCCAGATCCGTCCGATCACCGTGCACGACGTCGTCCAGGACTACGGCGCCGTGATCGGCAGCCTGGACCGGCTCGCCGGCCGGTTCGGGCCGGAGTGGGGCTGGCCGGACAGCGAGTTCACCTTCGAGCAGGCCCTGATCGACGTCGCCTGGCTGCAGAAGCAGGGTCAGCTGCGGCGCTCGTTCAGCTACGTCGTGATCGAGCCGGACGGGGACCGCCAGCTCGGCCGCATCCATGTGGCCCCGTCCGACGCTCCAGGCTCCGACGCCGTGGTGGTGTTCTGGGTCCGCGCGGACGAGGAGAACTCCGCCCTGGAGAAGGAGCTGGAGGAGTTCGTCCGCGAGTGGGTCACGACCGCGTGGCCCTTCGACGCGGTCCGCTTCCCCGGGAGGGACTAGACGAGGCGCGTCGCCGGGGCCGCGCCGGGCTGATCGTTCTTGGGCTCGGGGTGGTCTGTTCGGGTGCTGCGTTTTCCCTGGTCAAGCGGTTTGTGGCCGGGGCGCCGGGTATATCGGCAGCACGGGCGGCCGTTCGCGGTGGACCGGGACGCGAGTTCCGGCCACAACGGAACGGTCCCCGCCGCGAAGTTCCCGCGCTCTCCTACTCGGATCCCGTCGCATCGCCACTACCAGGAGGGCGCGGGTACTCGTGTCCACCCCCGCCCCTTACCCTGTGGACGTGCGTGATCACCCTCCCCTCGACTCGGTCGGCCCCTTGGACTCGGTCGGGCCCTTGGACTCGGTTGGCTTCGACCTCGACCTGACGCTCGCCGACACGCGGGCCGGGATCGCCGCCGTGTACGCGGCCCTCGCCGCGGAGACCGGCGTCACCATCGACACCGATCTCGTCGTGCGGCGTATCGGGCCTCCGCTGGAGGAGGAACTCGGCTACTGGTTCCCGGTGGACGAGGTGCCCGCGATGGTGACGCGCTACCGGGAGATCTACGCCGGTATCGCGATCCCGGCGACCGTGCTTATGCCGGGTGCTGCGGCTGCTGTGGACACGGTGCGCGACACGGGCGGGCGTGTGGTCGTCGTCTCGGGCAAGAACCAGGCTGACACGGAGCGGACCGTCCGGTACCTGGGCCTTGAGGTGGACGTCGTCGTTGGCGGACTTTTCGGTGCCGACAAGGGGGCCGCCCTACGTGAGCATGGGGCGGGCGCCTATATCGGCGACCACACGGGTGACGTGGACGCGGCGCGGGCGGCGTCCGCTGTCGCGGTCGCCGTCGCTACGGGCGCGTACGATTCGGCGGCCCTCGCCGCGTATGGCGCGGACGTCGTCCTGGACGATCTGCACGCCTTCCCCGAATGGCTCGGCGGGTTCCGGACGCCCTGAGCTGCGGTGCGATATTCGGGTGCCGTTGTCGGACGGCCGGGATAGCTTCTGAGCGTCGGCCCGCACGGGCTTCGCGGGGAGTACCGGTGTGTACACCGGCCCTTGGCGAGGCACTAATCTTGGGGTCGATTCAGGACGATTACCGAACGAGGTCTCCGGTGCCGACTGGCAAGGTCAAGTGGTACGACTCCGACAAGGGGTTCGGCTTCCTCACGCGCGATGACGGCGGTGAGGTCTTCGTGCACTCATCGGCGTTGCCGGACGGCGTCACGACGCTCAGACCGGGCCAGCGCATCGAGTTCGGCGTGGTCGAGGGGCGCCGTGGCCAGCAGGCGCTCCAGGTGAAGGTGCTCGACACGCTTCCGTCGGTCGAGAAGACGATCGCCAAGCAGCGGCGCAAGAAGCCGGACGAGATGGTCGTCATCACCGAGGACCTCATCAAGCTTCTGGACGACATCTCCAACACCTACCGGCGCGGCAAGCATCCGGCCCCCGCGGAGGCGAAGAAGATCGCGACCGTGCTGCGGGCGGTCGCCGACGACCTGGCCGCGTCCTAGCCGCCTCCTGGCCGCTTCCTAGCCGCGTCCTGACGAACGGCCCGAGGCGGTCTCAGGGGTGCATCTCGGGGTGCGCGTCCTTGATCGTGGACGGGCGGTGCGGGTGGTGGCCGTCCCGGCGGCGGGTCACGGCCCGCCGCCGCGTCAGCAGGGCCAGCGAGACGGCGAGCGCCGCGGACACGATCGCGAGCGCGACCCGTCCGTCGGCGACGATGGACATGCCGAGGCCGACCAGCCCGCCGACGACCCAGACGAGCTGGTGCAGGGTCTCGGAGACCGCGAACGTCGACGAGCGCATCTCCTCGCCGATCTCGCGCTGCACCACCGCGTCCATGGACAGCTTCCCGAGCACCTGCCCGAGGCCCGCCGCGAGCGCGACCGCCAGCGCCGCCCACAGCCCGAAGAACGCGGCGCTGACGGCGGCGACGGCGGTCACGGACGCCAGCGTCGCCGAGACGATCAGCTG
>JBOHBY010000507.1:0-2161 GCA_050698635.1 Spirillospora sp. | reverse complement strand
AGGGCACGGTCCCTACTTCGCCTACGCCAAGACGCCGCATCGCCTTCTCGCCGATGTCGATGACCTCGACCGGGCCGTCAGCGCGATCGAACTCGTGCACGGCAGCAAGCCCCCGCCTCCTCCGGCCGTTCCCGAGGGTCTGGTCAAGGCTGCCGCCGACCTGGTGGGCGTGGGCGGCGGCGCCGTCCCTTGACCGCGGCGGCGGGGAGACCGTCCCGCACCGGATCCCCGCCGCCGTATGCACCCCCGCATTCGCCACCAGGAAACTGATCATGACCGCAATGCCCAAAGTCACTGACCCCGCTCAGGCCAAGGCGTGGTTGAAGGACGCCCACCCGGACTGGAGCATCGTGCGTTCCGACAAGGGCCGCTGGTGGGGCTTCCTCGACACCGACAAGCGTGGCAAGGACGCGGTCCCTGTCCGGACTACCGCCGCGGACGCCGACACGCCGCAGAAGCTGCACGAGCTCCTCGATGCGGCGGAGTCGTGATGACGCCCGGTCTGGCTTTGGACTTCACTCAAGCCTCGCGTGCCCGTGTCTACAACTTCTTTCTCGGCGGGAAGAGCTGGACGGAGGTCGACCGGGAGACCGCCCAGGCGGTCATCCGGACTTCCCCGGACGCCCCGGCCGTGGCGCGGGAGAACTTCAAGTTCGCCGGTCGCGCGGCAGCGTGGGCCGTCGCCGAGTTCGGCACCCGGCAGGTGTTCGACATCGGTGTCGGCATCGTGGACGACGTCCCCTTGGACTCGGTGGAGACTTGCGTCCACAACGTCACCCCCGACGCCATGGTGCTCGCCTTCGACCATGACGAGGTCGTGCTCACGCACGCGCGGGCGCTGCGGCCCGGCTACGGCGCCGGCTATGGCGGTGTGCTCCGCGGGGACGTCACCGATCTCGACACGATCTTCGACAATCCCGGCCTGCGGCACCCTGATCTGGTCGGCCGCATCGACCTGAGCCGGCCTGCCGTCGTTGTCTTGGCCGCCGTCTTGCATTTCGTGGACGACCCGGCCGCCGTGATGGCGGGGCTGCGGAAGCGTCTTGCGCCTGGCAGCGTCGTCGTCCTCTCGCACGCGACCTCCTCCCACATCGACGAGGACCGTGTCGGCGGGATGACAGCGGCGTACGAGCGGGGCAGCAGCTCGATCATCTTTCGCGAGGAGGAGGCTATCGCCGCCCTCGCCGAGGGCTGGGACCTTCTATCGCCCGGGTTGACCGACGTGCAGCTGTGGTCCCCGGACGGCACCTACCAGGAAGAGGTGTACGAGACGGTCCGCGTTGTCGGCATGGCCGCCGTGCTCCCCCAAGCCCCCGGCTCGGCGGAGGAGGTGCCGCATGCTGCTCTGGCAAGCTGACGAGCTCACCGTCACCACCAAGATCAACCCGACGGCGCCGAACTCCGCCCGCGTGTGGGACTACTGGCTGCTCGGCAAGGACCACTACGACGCCGACCGCCAGGCTGGAGACAAGGCCGCCGAGATCCTGCCCGAGATCATTCAGGCGGCCCGGCACGACCGCGCGTTCCTCGGCCGCGCCGTCCGGTACCTGGCCGACGAGGTGGGGATCCGGCAGTTCCTGGACATCGGCGCTGGGATGCCAGCCGCCGTCGACAACACTCACCAGGTCGCGCAGCGTGTCGCGCCGGACGCCCGCGTCGTCTACGTGGACCACGACGCTCTCGTCCTGGCGCATGCCCGTGCCCTGCTCACCGGCACCCTCCAAGGGGCTTGCGACCACATCGACGCCGACGCCCGCGACGTCGAGGTGATTGTGCGCGAGGCCGCGTGGACGCTCGACCTCGCCCAGCCGGTCGCGCTCCTGCTGCTGGACATCTTGAACTACATCGTCGACGACACCGAAGCGCAGGCGACGGTGGAAGGGCTGGTCGCGGCGCTGGCGCCGGGCAGCCACATCGTGATCGCCCACCCGACCGCGGAGCTGCACGGCGAGCGGGTGCACCAGGCCCTGCAGGTCGTGATGGACATGGGCGGCGCCCCCGTAACCGCCCGCAGCCCGCAACAGATCGCCGGCTTCTTCAACGGCCTAGAGCTGCTGGATCCCGGTGTCGTGTCCTGCTCGCACTGGCGGACCGCACCCTGGCCACCGGGCAAGCCCGTCCTCCAGTACTGCGGCGTCGCTCGCGTCCCGGACCGGGAGGC
>JBOHBY010000506.1:0-1553 GCA_050698635.1 Spirillospora sp. | reverse complement strand
AGGTGACGATGGTCGCGCTGCCGTCCGGGGCGCGGTGCGTGCGGGAGGCGCTGGACGCCGACGTCCTCGCCGATCTCGCCGACGCCGAGCCGCATCTGCTGATCCCCGGAGGTCACGACGCGGGGCGCGCGGAGATGCTGCACCGGGCGCTGCCGGATCGCCGCGCCGCGGTCGGTCTGACCGTGGCCCTGACCGAGGCACGTGACTCGCTGCGGTGGGCGCGCGGGGCGTTGCGGCTGGTGGAGGCCGGTGTGCTGGAGGACGCCGGCCCGACGCTGTGCGAACGGCATCTGCTGGAGCTGTGGCTGCTGTCGGACGGCCCGCTGCTCGACCAGCTCGCCCGGCGGGAACTGGCCGCCCTGTCGGGAATGACGCGGGCCCGGCGAATGCGCATGACCGAAACCCTCGGCGCGTGGCTGGAGGCGCAGGGGAACGCGGTCGAGGCGGCCCGGCTGCTCCGGCTACACCCGCAGACCGTCCGGTACCGGATGCGGCAGATCAGTGGGGCGTTCGATGCCCGGCTGGCCGATCCGGCGGGGCGTTTCCTGCTGGACGCGGTGCTCCGGGCGCACCGGTTACGCGATCGGAGACCGTCGCCGCGATGACCCCGCCCTTATTGGACGCCGAGTGTCACTGCGGATTGACACAGCGGTGAATTTGCGTTTTCTTTACCTTGAGACCTGACCCACGTGATCTACCTTCAATGTGGTTCGGCTCACATGTCGCGGGGGGCGTGCAGGGGTCCCCCGCTCGGCACGCCCTCGACGACCCGCCGCACCGCCGACCGTCGGGGACGCCGGGTGCCCCTCCCGGTGACTCGCCAGGGCCCGCGACGGCGGCGTTCTCGGAGGTGTGCCGATGGCGCAGACGATGACGCCGGGGGTCGTGCGGCGGCGGACGAGGCTGCCGCGCCGGCTGGCCGTGCTGATGCGGCCGGAACTGCCCAGCCTCGCGCAGGAGATCGTGCACGAGGTGCGCGCGACGATCCCCGAATACGGGCGCCATTTGAAAGGCCCCTATGTGGAGGCGCTGAGAATCGGCGTCGAACGCGCCCTGACCGATTTCGTCGAGCAGGTCGCCAATCCGCTGGCCCCGCGCGAGCGGCATTACGAGACGTACCGGCGGCTCGGCCGTTTCGAGGCGCAGGAGGGCCGGACGCTCGACACGCTCCAGTCCGCGCTGCGCCTCGGCGCGCAGGTCGCCTGGCGCCGGATCATGAAGGTCGGCCCGCGCAGGCACCTGTCGCCCGAGGTCATGGCGCAGCTCGCCGACGCGCTGTTCGCCTACATCGACGAGCTCGCCGCGCTCGCGCTGGAGGGCTATCTGGACGCGCGGCCCGAGGGCGAGGTCGAGGGCCACCGGCGGCGGCTGCTGGAGCTGCTGATGCGCCCGCTCGGGTCGCCCCGCGTCCTCGCCGACGCCGCCGGACGCGCAGGCTGGACGATCCCCGACGAGGTCACCGCCGTCGTGGCCCCGCCCGGCGCGCAGTACGTGCGGGCGGCGCTGGAGGACGACGTCCTCGCCGACCTCACCGCGGCCGAGCCGTTCCTCGT
>JBOHBY010000505.1:0-6403 GCA_050698635.1 Spirillospora sp. | reverse complement strand
GGCGTCGGCACCGGCCTCGCGGGCCGGACGCTCGGCGTGCTGGGCCTCGGCCGCCTCGGCTCCCGCGTCGCCGCCGTCGGCAACGCGTTCGGGATGCGGGTCGTGGCCTGGAGCCAGAACCTCACGGCCGACCGCGCCGCCGAGGCGGGCGTTGCGCTCGTCGGCAAGGACGAGCTGTTCGCCACGTCCGACATCGTGACGATCCACCTCGTCCTGTCGGACCGGACGCGCGGCCTGGTCGGCGAGCCCGAGCTGCGGCTGATGAAGCCGGACGCGTGGCTCGTCAACACCAGCCGCGGCCCGATCTGCGACGAGGACGCCCTCGTCCGCGCCTGCCGGGAACACTGGATCGCCGGAGCCGCCCTGGACGTCTACGACCAGGAGCCCCTCCCCGCCGACCATCCGCTGCGCACGCTCGGCAACGTCCTGGCCTCCCCGCACATCGGCTACGTGATCGGGGAGACCTACGCGTCCTGGTACGGCGACGCGGTCGAGAACGTCCTCGCGTTCATTGCGGGGACACCGGTCCGGGTGCGCCACTCCTGAACCTCAGCCGGAGAAGGTCGGCGACGTCGGCCAGGCCCGTTTCGATGCGCCCGTAGACGCGGGGGTTGAGCAGTGTCGTGCCGTCGAAGTCTCCCCCGTTCGCGAAGATCGCGACAGGCACCGTCAGCGCCTGGAAGAAGGCGAAGAGCGGCCGCATCGCGTGCTCCAGGACGAGCGCGTGATGGTCGCCTCCCCCGGTCGCGGCGAGCAGGACGGGCTTGTTCGCCAGCGCGTACTGCTCGACGAGGTCGAAGAAGTGCTTGAACATGCCGGGATAGGAGCCGCGGAACACCGGCGCCGCCGCGATCAGCAGGTCGGCCTCCTCGGCGAGCCGGAGCGCGTCCTCGACCTCGGCCGTGACGTCGTCGCGCTCGATCGCCCCGGTGAACCCGGCGCCCAGCCCGTACACGTCGATCCGGGACGTCTCGATGGGCAGCATCCCGCGCAGGGTGTCGAGGACGACGTCCACAAGCCCCATGGTCTTCGACGGCCGGCTAGGGCTCCCGTTGACGATCACAACCCGCAGCGCCGGACCACTCTCCGGGCCCGCGGCCTGTCCCACCTCGGGGACGGACGGTGCGATGGTCATGCCGCCCTCCCACCGCGCGTGGCGGTCTCGCGGCGCACGACCGGCGCGACCTCCGTGCCGAGAAGCTCGATCGCGTCGAGGTGCTCCTTCTGCGGCATTCCGCCGAACCCCATCTGGATGATGGCGCGGTTCAGGCCGTACAGCTCGTGGTAGGTGAGCAGCTTGTCGATGATCTCCTGCGGGCTGCCGACCAGCAGCCCTGCCTTCGGCGACGACTGCGCGTCGAAGGCCGCGCGGGGCAGGAGGAGCCCTTTCCCGCGCTGATGGTTGTTGTCCGCCATGCCTTTCGCGAAATACGGATACATGGTGTCTCTGGCCTGCTGGCTGGTGCGTCCGACGTAGCCGTGCGAGTTGATGCTGATCGGCAGCGCGTCCGCGTCGTGGCCCGCCTCGGCGGCGGACTTGCGGTACAGCTCGACGGTCTCCTCATGGAAGGTCAACGGCCCGAGCAGCAGGGCGAGCGCCATCGGCAGGCCGAGCCGTCCGGTGCTGACGGCCGACGCCGGCGACCCGCCGACCCCCACCCAGATCGGCAGCGTTCCGCCGTCGGCACGAGGAGCGATGTCGGCGTCGGTCAAAGGCGCGCGGAAACGTCCCTGCCAGGTGAGCGGGTTCCGCTCGCGGATCTTCAGCAGCAGGTCGAGCTTCTCGCGGAAGAGCCCCGCGTAGTCGCGCAGGTCGTAGCCGAAGAGCGGGAACGACTCGGTGTAGGAGCCGCGTCCGGCGATGATCTCGGCGCGTCCGGCCGACAGCAGGTCGATGGTCGCGAACTGCTCCCAGACGCGGACGGGGTCCTCCGAGCCGAGCACGGTGACGGAGCTCGTCAGCCGGATGCGCTCGGTCCGCTCCGCCGCTGCGGCCAGCAGGATGGCCGGCGCCGACCCGACGAAATCGCTGCGATGGTGCTCGCCGACGCCGAACACGTCCAGCCCCACCTCGTCGGCGACCTTCGCCTGCTCGATCGTCTCGCGGGCACGCAGGCGCGGCGACGGGACGGCCCCGGTCACGGGATCCTCCGTGATCTCACCGAACGTCATGACGCCGATCTCGAATGCCATTGCTCCGGTCCTCTCTACGTTGATCAGGTGTGCGGCGGCAACAACCTGCATGCGCAGACAAATATTCCGGGTGGTCGCCGAGGTCACGTCCCGATACCGTTCCAGCATGGCGAAAGACGATGCTCTGCGAGACCTTGAGCAGGAGGCGTGGGCCGGGTTCCTCCACACCCACGAGCGGCTCTGGCGCGCGATGGAGGCGCGGCTCGCCAAGCTGAACGTGAGCATGGCCGAGTACAGCGTCCTGTCACTGCTCTACGAGGCGGGCCAGGACGGCATGCGCATGTCCGACCTCGCCCAGCGCCGGCTGATGTCCACCGGCGGGTTCACCCGTCTCGCCGACCGCCTCCAGAACCGCGGGCTGATCGAACGGCGCCGGTCGGCCTCCGACGGACGCGGCTTCGAGGCGACCCTGACCCGCAGCGGACGCGCGCTGACCCGCCGGGCGCGGCGCCAGCACCACGACGACCTCAACGAGCTGTTCTTCAACCACCTCGACGACGACCGCCTCCGCACCCTCGCCGAGACCTGGACCCTGCTCGCCCCGGAAGGCTAGGACGCAATCGCGCCCCTCGCCCAACTCAACCGCCGGTAATCCGGCAGCGTGCTCAATGGCAGCGGTCGGCCGTCCCAACGACGCTCCACGAGACCATCGACGGGCCCTTCACCCACAGACCCTTGGCGAGGTCGGCGCCGACGCGCAGGTCGTACAGCGTCCGCGCGGCCTGGCTCTCGTCGGTGTACCAGTCCGGGACCGGCGTCAGCGCCTCAGCGCGGGCCCGCGTCCACTGCTCCATGGACCAGGCCGCCGCGTCCTCCGGTGTCGCGAAGGTCGCCCGGACCAGCCGGGGGTTCTTCTTCAGCCACGCTCGCACCATGGACGGGGTGATGTCCGCCTGGTCATCGTGACGGAGCTTGTCGTCCGCCCAGTCCTTGCCGTTGCCGCGCCACGAGTAAGCGTGCCAGTGCAGGCCCTTCTCATTCCAGACGGTCGGCTCGGTGGCGTAGATCGCGTCGTAGTCGAAAGCGAGGACGGTGACGGTCACGGGGCGCATCCTTCCACGAGCAAGCCCCCGTCCGAAGGCAGACGAGGGCTCGCGGCGAATCGGTCAGTCCACAGAGTTGTCGCACCCCGAGCAGGCGTTCTCGCAGGCGGTCGCCTCGATCATCGCCCACAGCCCTTCGTCGATCTCGTACCCGAGAGACCGCAGCGTGGCGGCCGACTCGCGGACGGCCGCGCCGCCGTCGATGGCGCCGTCCGCCGGGCTGTGGTGCAGGTAGTGTCCGGCGAGCCGGTTGCACAGCTCCACGTAGTCCACCGTGTGGAGCATGAGCGTGTGCCAGGTGACGTCGACGACGCGCGGCGGGTGGATGGCCGTCCCCGGGTGGGTGGCGATCGCGTGAAGCATGGTGAGGGTCTGGACGAGGGAGCGCTCGGCCAGCTCGACCGGCATGCAGTACTCGGCGGCCGCCCGACCGACGATCCGGTCGAACAGGCCGGCCGAGATCAGGTCTCGCGGCGCGGTGGCGGACATTGCCGCCCTGTCGGTGGTGACGGTCATGGTGACCTCCAATGGCGTGCCTCGTGGGTGATGCCGCTGCTCCCGGGTGCGCGCCCACAGATCCCGGGAACGCGGGTCTAAAGGGGATGCGCGGGCGGGCGGTGGGACCATCGCCCACCATTCGCGGGTGAAGTATCCGAACCACACCGTGACCCCGCCGAACAGGGCCTGGATACGGTGGGCCTCCACTGCACGGATCGGTACCGGGTCGATGGCGGCGGTGTCGTCGGGCACCGGTGCGGCGGTGAGCTGCGTTGCGGTGTCTGCTGACGTCGAGGTCATCGGGACCCGTCCTCCTGGCGCGGTGCGCGGTGATGTTCCGGTCACCTCCAGTGAATCTGTGGCAGGCGCCACAGGTCAGCGTGATAATCGCGGAAGAGCGCGGATGCGCCCCCGCATCCGCGGACGTCCCAGGCCGAGGTGCATCGCAACATGTCGTCCGAGAACGGGAGCATCGGTGCGCGCCTGCGCGCCGCGCGGAAGGCGGCCGGGTTAACCGTCGCCGACCTCGCCGAACAGTGGCGCGATGTCGCCCCGGACCGCGTCAGGCAGCGGCTCCCCGCCCTCAAGGATCTCGAACGCACCATCCGTGGTCATGAGGCCGGCACGCACAACCCGGGCCCCGCTACCGGCTCCTGTGGGCCCGAGCCACCGGCACCGACGAGGCCGAGCTGTTCGCCGACTCGTCATCTCGCAAGGCACCCGAGAAGGACGCCGCCATTAGCCAGGACGAGCCCCTTTCGGCGGGAAGTACCTTGGGAGCAGAGCACGCACCCCATCCTCTAGATGCTGACGAGGACGACGTGAAGCGGCGACAACTCATCCGAGACGCTGGTTTCCTCGCGGCCGGGGCCGCAGTCGCGCCAGTGCTGGCAAACCTCACCGACGCATGGCAGGCGGGCCACCCACGGCTACCAGGTGCGACCGTATCGCGCGCCGTGCTCGACGATTGGGCAATCGCTCACAGGACGCATGTTCGTAGCTACGTCAACGACCCCCCGGAACGGGTCCTCGCGATTCTGGCCCGCGACTGGGCTGAGATGGCCCCCCATCTCGCCCGGCCCCAACCCGATGACATAGAGCGAGACCTCGCTCATGCGGCAGCGCAACACGCCTACCTCATCGCGGGGACTGCACTCCAAATCGGGGATCCGCGGCTCGCCACCCGCTGGTGGACAACAGCCCGCGACCTTGCCGACAAGTCAGGCGACAACCTCCTATCGGCCTACACGCGAAGCTGGGAAGTCACCAACCGCGTCACCGACTCCCGTGAAGACCTCGGCGAGCTCCTGGCCCTCGCCCGCGATGCGCGGCGACTCTCTGGACGCCACCCCACCGGAACCATGATCTACGCCACCACGGTCGAGGCGGAGGTTCTCGCCTTCATGGGCCACAAGCAAGCCGCTGTGCATGCCGTTCGCGACGCCGAAGACATCTTCGATCGCATTCCCTCCACCGAGCCTGATCGCGAGGAACTGCTCCGGTTCGATCAGAGTTGCGTCTACTCGCTCGCTGGGATCCGGGATCGTGCGCTGGAAGCCGACCAGGCCGCGCGGAAGTTCTACCAGCCCGAAACTCACCTCTACAACACTGTCCAGCTCGACCTTTACAGGATCGCCCTTGAGGCCCGCAGGGACCCTGTCGAAGCCAGCAAGCAAGCACTGAGTGTTGTAGGGGCCGTCCCAGAAGATCGCCGGATAAGGCGCGTGACTCTCACCGCGCGCCGCGTTCTCGAAGCCCTCCCCGAGCAAGCTCGCGCGCTCCCGGCCGCGCGGGAGCTACGCGCGTTGACCTCCGCCTGAGCGGCCTCAGAGGTTGTCGATCGCGGCGACGTCGTCCTTGGTGAGGGTGAAGCCGTCCAGGTCGAGGTTGGCGGCGATGCGCTCCCGCTTAGACGACCTGGGCAGGATCACGATGTCGTGCTCCAGATGCCAGCGCAGGACGACCTGCGCGGGAGTGACCCCATGCCGTTCAGCGATCTCGGCAAGGACGGGGTCGCGCAGATCGGTGTTCTTCAACCCGCTGTAACCCTCGACGACGACGCCCCTGCGGCGGTGCTCGTCCAGCCGGGCCTGGTCGTGCCGCGCCGGGCTCCACGAGATCTGGTTGACCGCGGGCTGCTCCCCCGTCGCCTCCGTCAGCTCGTCGATCTCCGCCACGCTGTAGTTGCTGACCCCGACGTTGCGCGCCAGCCCCTCGCTCTTGGCGGACAGGAGCGCCTCCCAGGTGGGGACGAACTCGTCCTGGCCGGTCGGCCAGTGGATCAGCCAGAGGTCCACGTGGCCGGTGTCGAGCTGGCCGAGGCTCGTCTCCAGGGCGCGGCGGGCGTGCCGCGCGTCCCGCGGGTGCAGCTTGGTCGTGATGAAGACCTGCTCGCGGTCAAGGCCGCTGTCCTTCACGGCCTTGCCGACGTCCGACTCGTTCCGGTACAGCGTCGCGGTGTCGATATGCCGGTAACCGAGCTCCAGCGCTGCGAGCACCGACTCGTACGCCGTCCCGCGCCGTAGCTCCCACGTCCCGAAACCGATCAACGGCAGCGCCGTACCACCGGGCAGATTCACAGAGTTCGTCATGCAGGCCATTCTGCCCGCGCCCGCCCGGGTGAGGCGGGCGGGCGCGGGTGCCCGGCCGGGCGCGGTATTCGGTCAGGT
>JBOHBY010000504.1:0-3317 GCA_050698635.1 Spirillospora sp. | reverse complement strand
ACCGGCGGGCTCGGCGCCGACGTGGCGATCGAGGCCGTCGGCGTCCCGGAGGCGTTCGAACCGACCGTCGCCCATCACGCTGGGTGAGTTTCAGCAGTTCCACCGCCGCGTAGGAGATGACTGCGATGACGACGATCCGCGCCCATGCGGCGGCATCGAGGGGCGCGGAGTTGAACAGGTCGTTCATCGCGGGCGTGTACGTGTACAGCATCTGGAGGGCGACGAGGCCGAGGGCGCTGGCCGCGATCCAGGGGTTGCGGCGGATGCCGCCCCACAGCAGCGGCCGGTCGAGGGACAGGCAGTTGAACAGGTAGGTCGTCAGAGTCAGCGCGAACACGTTGACGACGATCGTCTGCGCGACCTCGGGAGAAGCGTCGTGGGCGCGTTCCCAGTGCTGGAGCCCGAACGCGCCCGCCAGCAGGATTCCGGAGACCAGCAGGATCCGGACGGTCAGCGCCCGGGAGATCAGCGGCAGGGACGGGTCGCGCGGCGGGCGGCTCATGATGTGCTCGTCGCGCGGCTCGACCGCGAACGGCAGGCCGAGGACGAGCACGGCGGTCATGTTCAGCCACAGCACCTGGAGCGGCAGGATCGGCAGGTCGGTCCCGGCGACGATCGCGGCGACCAGCACCAGGCCGAGCCCGATGTTGGACGGCAGCGCCCACACGATGAACTTGACCAGGTTGTCGAAGACGCCGCGCCCCTCCTCGACGGCCTGCTCGATGGAGGCGAAGTCGTCGCCGGTCAGGACCATGTCGGCCGACTCCTTCGCGGCGTCGGTGCCGGTGCGTCCCATCGCGACGCCGATGTCGGCCTGCTTGAGCGCGGGCGCGTCGTTGACACCGTCGCCGGTCATCGCGATCACGTGCCCGTCGCGCTGGAGCGCCTGGACGAGCCGGAGCTTCTGCTCGGGGGACACGCGGGCGAACACGGCGGTGTCGCGGACGCGTTCGGCCGGGACACCGGCGGTCAGCTCGGCGCCGGTCATGACGTGACCGTCCAGGCCGATGCGGGCGCCGATGGCGCGGGCGGTGGCGGCATGGTCACCGGTGATCATCTTGACCTTGACGCCGGCCTCGTGGCACGTCCGGATGGCCTGGGCGGCTTCGGGACGGGGCGGGTCGAGCATGGCCTGCAACCCGAGGAACGTCAGCGGGGGCAGTTCGTCCAGGCCGGACGCCGAGGTCTGCCCGCGAGCGAAGGCCAGCACGCGCAGCGCCTGCCCCCCGTAGGCCTCGGCACGCTCATGCACGGCCGACGCGTCCAGCGGGATCTGGCCGCCAGGATCGGCCGCGGCGTCGCCGCACAGCTCCAGAATCCGCTCGACAGGGCCTTTGACGTAGACGGTGCCGTCGTCGTGGAGGGTGGCCATGAAACGGCGCTCGGAGCTGAACGGCAGCACCGCCGTCCGGGGCGGGACGTGGTCGAGCCCGGCCTTGGCGGCGCTGGTCAGCAGGGCGCCCTCGGTCGGGTCGCCGGTGATCGTCCAGTCGTCGTCACCCTTGCGGACGAGACGCGCGTCGTTGCAGCCCAGCCCGGCCAGCAGCAGCTCCCGCAGGACGGGATGCTCATCGAGCTCGACCGCGCGACCGTCCTGCCGGAACTCCCCGGTCGGCGCGTAACCGGTGCCGGTGACGGTGTAGTCGCGTCCGGCGGCGGTGACGGCGGTGACGGTCATCTGGTTCTGCGTGAGCGTGCCGGTCTTGTCCGTGCAGATCACGGTGGTGCTGCCGAGCGTCTCCACGGCGGGCAGGTGCCGGACGATCGCGCCGCGCCGCACCATCCGCGCGACGCCGAGCGCGAGGGTGATCGTCACGATGGCGGGCAGCCCCTCGGGGATCGCGCCGACCGCGAGCGCGACCGCGGCGGTCAGCATCTCGTCCGAGCCCCGGCCGCGCAGCACGCCGATCGCGAACGTCAGCACCGCCAGCGCCAGGATCGCCGCCGTCACGACCTTGCTGAACTGGCCGATCTTGCGGGTCAGCGGGGTCTGGACGGTGGCCGTGACGTGCATCAGGTGGTGGATGCCGCCGAGTTCGGTGTCCGCGCCGGTGGCGACGACCACGCCGGTGGCGCGTCCGGCGGTGACGAGCGTGCCGGAGAACGCCATCGCGGCGCGGTCGGCGAGCGGGACCTCGGGCAGCGGCGCCGGGTCCTTGCCGACGGGCACGGACTCGCCGGTGAGCGCCGACTCGTCCACGGCGAGCTCGTCGGTGCGCACCAGCCGCAGGTCGGCGGGGACCTTGTCGCCCGCGTCCAGCTCCACCAGGTCGCCGCGCACCAGTTCGGCGGCCGCGGCCCGGCGCGGCGACCCGTCGCGGACGACCGTCGCCGCCGTCTCGGTCATGGCGGCGAGCGCGGTGAGCGCCTTCTCCGCGCGGGACTCCTGGACGAACCCGACCACGGCGTTCACGATCACCACGCCGCCGATGACCACCGCGTCGACGTGCTCGCCGATCAGCGCCGTCACCGCCGCCGACACCAGCAGCACGTAGATCAGCGGGCTGTTGAACTGGAGCAGGAACCGGGTCACCGGGCCGCGCCCGCGCGCGGCGGGCAGCGTGTTCGGCCCGTCCCGCTCCAGCCGCTCCGCCGCTTCGCCGGAGGTCAGGCCATGGGACGCGTCGCCGCCGAGCTCCCGGACGACCTCCTCGGCGGGCCTGCGGTAGGCGCCCAGGACCGCCGTCATCGCTGCTTGGAGCGGGAAGCGTCGTCGGTCTTGAGCCGGGCGGCGAGCGCGGCGGCCTGTGTGCGGCGGCTCATGCCGAGCTTGGCGAAGATGTTGGAGATGTAGTTCTTGACGGTCTTCTCGGCCAGGAACAGCCGTTCGCCGATCTGCCGGTTGGTCATGCCCTCGCCGATCAGCTCCAGGATGTGGCGTTCCTGGTCGGTCAGGCCGTGGAGGGGGTCCTTCCTCTCCTGCCGGGTGCGGATGCGTTCGAGCATGCGGGCGGTGCTGCGCGGGTCGAGGAGGGATTGGCCGGTGGCGACGGTGCGGACGGCCCCCACGAGGTCCGAGCCGTGGATCTGCTTGAGGACGTATCCCGCCGCCCCCGCCATCACGGCCTCGAACAGCGCGTCCTCGTCGTCGAACGACGTCAGCATCAGGCAGGCCAGCTCGGGCATCCGCGACCGGATCTCGCGGCAGACGCTCACGCCGTCGCCGTCGGGCAGCCGGACGTCCAGGACCGCCACGTCGGGCCGGGCGGCGGGGATCCGCGCCAGCGCCTCGGCCGCCGTGCCCGCCTCGCCGACGACCTCGATGTCGTCCTCGGCGGACAGCAGCGCCGCCACCCCGCGCCGGACCACCTCGTGAT
>JBOHBY010000503.1:0-3611 GCA_050698635.1 Spirillospora sp. | reverse complement strand
GTCGGGCACCTGGCGGACGCGTCGTTCTTCCCGCCGCTGAGCACGGTGCTGGACCGGCTCGCCGACATGGCCTCCAGCGGGCTGATCTTCAGCAGCCTGCGCGACAGCCTGATCAACCTGGTTCTCGGGTTCGCGATCTCGCTCGCCGGGGGACTGGCGATCGGGGTGGCCATGGGCCGCTACCGCAAGGTCGAGGCCGCGCTCGGCGTGTACGTGTACGCGCTGCTCACCGCGCCGTCCCTGGTCTTCGCGCCGATCTTCTTCTCGCTGCTCGGCGAGGGACGCGGCTCGATCGTCGCCGTCGTCGTCATGTACGCGATGTTCGTCATGATCATCAACACGGCGGCGGCGATCCAGGCGGTGCCGGGGCACCTGGTGGAGATGGCGCGCTCGTACGGCGCGAGCGAGGGGAAGGTGCTGCTGCGGGTCATGCTGCCCGCCGCCGCCCCCATGATCATGGCCGGCGTCAGGCTCGGCGTCGGGCGCGCCGTCACCGGAATGATCAACGGCGAGATGTTCATCGCCGTCGTCGGCCTCGGCCGGGTCGTGACGCAGGCGGGCGGGCGCTTCGACGGGGCGAGCGTCCTGGCGGTGCTGCTGGTGATCATCGCCGTCGCGCTCGGCGCCGTCGCGCTGGTGCAGGCCGTCGACCGGAGGATCACCCGCTGGGTGCCGCGCACATCACGAGGAGAAGGATGAAGATCGACGCCTACAGCCACATCCTGCCCGAGCCGTACTTCGCGCGGATGCGGGAGATCGCCGACCCGGCCGCGTTCAAGCGCTGGCTGGAGCTGCCGGCGCTGCACGACCTCGGTGAGCGGCTGCGGATCATGGACGAGTTCGGCGACGGCTACCAGCAGGTGCTCACCCTCTCCTCACCGCCGATCGAGCTGCTCGCGGGCCCGGGGGAGTCGCCGGCGCTGGCCCGGCTCGCCAACGACTCGATGCGCGAGCTGTGCGACAAGCGCCCCGACCGGTTCCCGGCGTTCGTCGCGTCCCTGCCGATGGACGACCCCGACGCGTCCCTCGCCGAACTCGCGTACGCCGTCGACGATCTCGGCGCCCGCGGGGTGCAGGTGTTCACCAACGTCAACGGGCGGCCGCTGGACGATCCCGACTTCGCGGGCGTGTTCGCCGAGATGGCGGCGCGGGACCTGCCCGTCTGGATGCATCCGGCCCGCACCCCGGCGTTCGCCGACTACGCCACCGAGGACGTCTCCCGGTTCGAGATCTGGTGGGCGTTCGGCTGGCCGTACGAGACCAGCGCCGCCATGGCCCGCCTGGTGTTCTCCGGCCTGTTCGAGCGGCATCCCGACCTCAAGATCATCACCCATCACATGGGCGCGATGATCCCGTACCTGGAGGGCCGGATCGGGCTCGGCTGGGGCCCGCAGCTCGGCAGCCGAACGTCGGGCCCGGACCTGGACCGCCTGCGGGACGCGCCGCGCCGCCCGCTCGACCACTTCCGCAGGTTCTACGCCGACACCTCGCTGTCGGGCTCCGACATCGGGACCCGGTGCGGCCTGGACTTCTTCGGCGCGGACCACGTCGTGTTCGGCACCGACTGCCCGTTCGACCCCGAGGGCGGACCGCTCTACGTCCGGGAGACGATCCGCGTTCTGGACGCCCTCGACATCACCGGCGACGAGCGCGACCGGATCTACCACCGCAACATCCTGCGCCTGATGCGGCTGTCCGGCGGATGACGCACGGCCTGGCGCCCACGCCCACGCCCGCGTGAGGCGTGGGCGTGGGCGTCAGTCGTGCGAGCCGCCGTGGGCGGTGCCGAGCAGCGCCCGCAGCGCCGACGTCTTGCGCCCGAACTCCTCGGCGCGCATCGTCGCGGAGTAGTCGCGGTCGGGCGGCAGGTCGACGTCGAGAATCTCGGCGACCCGGCCCGGACGGGCGGTCATGGCGACGACGCGGTCCGACAGGTACACCGCCTCGGCGACCGAGTGGGTGACGAGGAGGACGGTCGTCCCGGTCTCCCGCCAGATCCGCCGCAGCTCGACGTTCATCGCCTCGCGGGTCAGCGCGTCGAGGGCGCCGAACGGCTCGTCCATCAGCAGCACCGACGGCCGGTGCAGCAGCGCCCGGCACAGCGACACGCGCTGCTGCATCCCGCCGGACAGCTCGTGCGGCATCGCGTCGGCGAAGTCGAGCAGGCCGGTCATCTCCATCAGCTCGCGCGCCCGCCGCTCGACCTCCTTCCTCGGCATCCGCCGCATCTCGCCCTGGAGCGTGATGTTGCGGCGGACCGTGCGCCACTCCAGCAGCGCCGCCTTCTGGAAGACGAAGCCGATCTCCGCGCTGGTCGCGCGGACGCGCTCGCCGCGCAGCGTCAGCTCTCCATCGGTCGGCCGGACGAGCCCGGCGACCAGCTTGAGCAGCGTCGACTTGCCGCATCCCGACGGCCCGACGATCGAGACGAACTCCCGGGGCCGGACGGTGAACGACGCCTTCTCCAGCGCGACCGTGGTCTTGCTCTTGGTGGTGAACCGGACGGTCACGTCGCGGATCTCGATATCGTCCTTCACCGGCCGACCGGCTTCCAGTAGGTCGCGGCGGGTTTGGCGGACGCGATGACACCGAGCCCGGCGAACAGCTTGATGGTGTCGTTCCAGTCGGCCTCGTCGTTGACGCCCGGCGCCGCGGACGCGGTCCGCTGGGTGTGCAGGAGGCGGGAGGCGCGCTTCCACTGCTCGGTGAGCACCTTCGCCGAGGGGAGGCTCGGGCTCGCGCCGTCCATCGAGGCGACGGCGGCGTCCGGTTCCTTGACGGCGGCGGCGAAGGACTCGCTGGTCGCCTTCCACAGCGACGTCGCCAGCTTCGTGTCACCGGCGAGGGTCTTGTCGGACGCCACCAGGCCGGTGCCGAGCGTCTTCACGCCCCAGTCGGAGAAGAGCAGGTAGCCGGTCGGCTTCCCGGCCTTCTCCGTGATCGTCGGGCCCTGGTCGCTGATGAAGCCGACCAGCGCGTCCGCCTTCCCGCTGATCACGGCGGCGATCTTGGCGGCGGGCTGCACGTTGACGGTCTTGACCTCGCCCGCCGGGACGCCGTTGGCCTTGAGGAACGCGGGCAGGACGTCCGCGTACGGGTCGCCGGAGGTCAGCGCGACGGTCTTGCCCTTGAGGTCCTGCGGCTTGGCGATGCCCGAGCCGCTGAAGAACTGCACCGCCGACGGCGAGGTCTGGAAGAACGAGCCGATGCTCTTGACCTTGACGCCCGCGTCCACGCTGGTCAGGACGGCCGCGGTGTCGACGACGCCGAAGTCGGCCTTGCCCGCGGCGACGGTCTGCGCCACCGCGTTCGACCCCTTCCCCGGGACGATCTTGAGGTCGATGCCGTGCCGGTCGAAGATGCCCTTCTTCTTCCCGAAGTAGTACGGGACGTGGTCGCCGTACGGGTAGAAGTTCAGCATCAGGGTCACCTTCCCCTTGCCGCCGCCTTTGGCCCCGGCGGCGTCGCCGCAGGCGGCGGCCGACGTCAGGACGACGGCGAGCCCGGCGACGACCGCGGCGGACGACGTGAGCATGCTTTTCATGGTTCTCTCCCCAGGGGTCTGCGATGGTCCGGCGGGGGCCGGTGGTGTCCGGCGGGAAGGTCAGGAG
>JBOHBY010000502.1:0-3309 GCA_050698635.1 Spirillospora sp. | reverse complement strand
GACGCGACCTGCTCGGCGACCCATTCCGCCGGGTCGCCGCCGTCCGCCCGCGCGCGCTCGCCGAGGTCCAGCGGGTTGGCCGTGAACGTCGGGTAGGACGGCATCCAGCCCAGCCGCGCCGACTCCGCCACCAGGTCGGCGGTGTGGCGTCCGGTGAACAGGCCAGGGCCGGTCGGGGACGACAGCGCGTCCGCCGCGAAGCCCTCGTACCGCCACTGGTCGGTGTGGACGTACCAGTACGGCGTCCCGGCCATCTGGCGGGACGGACGCTGCCAGTCCGCGGCCGTCGAGAGCTGCTGCCATCCGCCGAGCGGCCGCACCTTCTCCTGCCCGACGTAGTGGGCCCAGCCGCCGCCGTTGACCCCTTGGCAGCCGGTGAGCAGCAGCAACGACAGGAACGACCGGTAGATCGTGTCGGAGTGGAACCAGTGGTTGGTGCCGGCCCCCATGACGATCATCGACCGGCCGCGGGTGCGCTCGGCGTTGGCGGCGAACTCGCGGGCGATCGCCGCGGCCCGGTCGGCCGGGACGCCCGTGATGCGCTCCTGCCAGGCGGGCGTGCAGGGGAGGCGCGGATCGTCGTACCCGTCCGGCCACTCCCCGGGCAGGCCGGGACGTTCCACCCCGTACTGCGCGAGCAGCAGGTCGAACACGGTCGTGACCGTCCGTTCGCCGAGACGCCGTACCGGGACGCTCCGCCGCACCGTCCCCGCCCCATCAAGATCATCGAACCGCGGCAGGACGATCTCGGCGGACTCCCCGCCGTCACCCTCATGGAAGGTCAGCAGCGGGTCCACGTCACCCAGCTCCAGGTTCCAGCGTCCCTGGCCCTCCGCGGCCCAGCGGTCGGCCATCGTCCCGGACGGGGCCACGGGCGAACCCGTGCGCGCGTCCACCAGCACCGGCTGCCAGTGCCGCTGCTCCGGGGCGGCCTCCGTGTCCAGGCCCAGCGCGGCGGCCGTCACGAACTTTCCGGGCGCGAACCCGCCCTCGGGAAGTTCCCGCAGTTCCACCAGGAACGGCAGGTCGGTGTACTTCTTGATGTAGCCGCTGAAATAGGGCGTTGTTCGCTCGACGAAGTGCTCGCGCAAGATCACGTGACCCATCGCCATCGCGAGCGCGCCATCGGTTCCCGGATGCGGATGAAGCCATTCGTCGGCGAACTTGGTGGCGTCGGAGTAGTCGGGGGAGACGACCACGACCTTCTGCCCGCGATAACGCGCCTCGGTCATCCAATGCGCGTCCGGAGTGCGCGTCACCGGGACGTTGGAGCCCCACAACATCAGATAACCGGCGTCCCACCAGTCCGCCGATTCCGGGACGTCGGTCTGGTCGCCGAACACCTGCGGCGAGGCGATCGGAAGGTCGGCGTACCAGTCGTAGAACGACAGCATCGGCGCGCCGATCAGCGCCATGAACCGCGCCCCGACCGCGTGCGAGGCCATCGACATCGCGGGGATCGGGGAGAAGCCCGCCACCCGGTCGGGCCCGTGGGTCTTGATCGTGTGGACGTGCGCGGCCGCCGCGATCTCCAGCGCCTCGTCCCACCCGATCCGCACCAGCCCGCCGCGTCCCCGCGCCGACTGGTACCTCGTCCTCCGCTCCGGATCGGTCGTGATCTCCGCCCACGCCGCCACCGGATCGCCCAGGCGGCGCCGCGCCTCCCGGTACATCTCGACCAGCACGCCGCGCGCGTGCGGGTACCGGATCCTCGTGGGCGAGTAGGTGTACCAGGAGAAGGACGCGCCGCGCGGGCAGCCGCGCGGCTCGTACTCCGGACGGTCGGGCCCCACGCTCGGGTAGTCCGTCTGCTGCGTCTCCCAGGTGATCAGGCCGTCCTTGACGTACACCTTCCACGAGCACGACCCGGTGCAGTTCACCCCGTGCGTGGAGCGCACCACCCGGTCGTGCGCCCACCGTTCCCGGTAGGGCGCGTCGTTGACCTTCTGGTCGCCCCGGTACACGGTGTGCAGGTCGGCCGAGACGCCCGTCGGCCGCAGCAGCCGCCCCGCCTCCAGCAGCCGCGCCTCGGCGGCCGCCGCCACCCGCTCGGCGCGCTTGCGATTTCCGCCAAGGACCACGGCATGCCCCTTTGTGAATTTCTCGGAAGTCCGGAGGCGTTCGTGCGGACACGTGTCCACTGAAGCCGCCATCGAGAAATCTCACGCGCCTTGACCGCCCAAGTCAATGTTCTTTGCCATGCCCTAACTTGGGCGGTCGGCGCAATCGGCCGATCGGTCGCGCGACGGTCGTGCGGCGGATCTCAGAAGGGGCCGGTCAGATCACCGAGCTTGTCGGTCAGCTCCATGTTGTGGGAGTAGTCGACCGGGACGGTGATCACCGAGACCGCGTCGTCGTCCAGGGCCTTGCGGAGCGTCGGGAGCAGCTCGCCGGCCGACTCGACGCGGTAACCCCGGGCGCCGAAGCTCTCCGCGTACTTCACGAAGTCCGGGTTGCCGAACTTGATGTTGGAGCTGGTGCCCAGGTCCAGGTCCATCTTCCACTCGATCAGGCCATAGGCGGAGTCGTCCCAGATCAGGACCGTGATCGGGACGTTCTCGCGGACGGCGGTCTCCAGCTCCTGCGAGTTCATCAGGAACGCGCCGTCGCCCGTCGCGGCCAGCACCTTGCGGCCCGGGTGGGCGAGCTTCGCGGCGATCGCGCCCGGCACGGCGAACCCCATGGACGACAGCCCGTTGGACACCAGCAGCGTGTTCGGCTCGTACGTCGGGTACATGCGGGCCATCCACATCTTCACCGCGCCGGTGTCGGCGAGGACGATGTCGCCGCGCCCCATGGCCGCGCGCACGTCGGAGACGATGCGCCGAGGCGACAGCGGGTACCCGTCCTCGGTGGCCCCCTCCGCCAGCTCCTCGCGAAGCATCTGCCGGATCTTCCGCCCGGTGCCGTTGACGTCGAAGCGGCGGTGGACGGAGTCGGCCAGCGCGCGGAGCGTCCGGGAGATGTCGCCCTGGATGCCGACCTCGACCGGGTAGTGGTCGTCCACCTCGGCGGGGAACTGGTGAATATGGATGATCTTCTTGTCGGCGTTGGGGTTGATCTTGACGGGGTCGAACTCCTGGAGCTCGTAGCCGACGGCGATGAGCACGTCCGCCTCGTCGAAGCCGAAGTTGACGTAGTCGTGCCGCATGAACCCGACCGCGCCGAGCGCGTTCGGATGGTCGTCAGGGAAGACGCCCTTGCCGTTGAACGTGGTCGCGACCGGCAGGCCGAGGCGCTCGGAGAAGTACCGCAGCGCGTCGCTCGCGCGTGCGCGGGTCGCGCCGTGCCCCGCCAGCACCACCGGGC
>JBOHBY010000501.1:0-1948 GCA_050698635.1 Spirillospora sp. | reverse complement strand
TCCGGCGACCACGCGACGGACCACGCCAGGTCGGCGTGGCCGCGCAGCACCGGCCCCGGTTCGCCGGTCACGGCGTCCCAGATCCGGGCGGTCCGGTCGTAGGAGCAGCTCGCCAGGCGCGTGCTGTCGGGCGACCACGCGGCCGTCCGGACGGTGTCCTCGTGCCCTTCGAGGACGGCCACCTGCCGTCCGGTCACGGCGTCCCAGATCCGGATCGTGCGGTCGTCGGAGGCGCTGGCGAGCCGGGCACCGTCGGGCGACCACGCGACGTCCCGCACCCATCCGTCGTGGCCGCTCAGCGTGGCCGTCGCCGTCTCGTCCGCCAGGTCCCAGATCAGCACGTCACCGTCCGCGGACGCGGACGCGAGCCGGGTGCCGTCCGGTGACCACGACACCCCCCACACCTTGCCGCGGTGGCCGCGCAGCGACGCGACCCGGGTGTGGGCGGCGGCGTCCCACACCCGCACCGTGGAGTCGTCGGACGCCGTGGCCAGCCGCAGCCCGTCCGGCGACCATGCCACCGCCTTGACCGACGCCTCGTGCCCGCGCAGCACCGCCATCTCGGAGCCGCTCCCGGCGTCCCAGATGCGGACGGTCTGGTCCGCGGACGCCGTCGCGACCCGTGACCCGTCGGGCGACCAGGCCAGCGACCAGATCCTGTCGTCGCGGCCGCGCGAACTCGGCGGCGAGCGGCTCGATCGCCGCCACCCCCTCCGCCTCGGCGATCCACCTGCGGGCGCCGGTGAGCCGGTCGCCGCGCAGCAGGTACGCCTCCTGGCGGCCGTAGCGGTCCCACTCCGCGGCCCACTGCTCCAGGTCGGAGATGCGGCGCAGCACCTCGGCGTGCAGCGCGATCGTCTGCCGCAGCGGGGCCCACGCCGAGAACAGCGCCTCGTGCGACACCTCGAACACCGCGTCGTCGCCGTCCCGGCCGCTGGTGCACAGGCGCTCGCGGACGAACGCGTCCACGACCAGGCGTCCGGCCTCGTCCAGCTCGCCGCTCGCCACCCGCCGCCGCGTCGGCCGCCCGTCGGTGAACTTGACGAACTTCAGCAGCGTCCGCAGGACGGGCGGCGCCGGCTCCATCGCCTCCAGCTCCGCCATCAGCCGGTCGGCGCGCCGCGTCAGAGCCCCGTCGACGCCGCCGGTCGCGCGGTAGTCGGCCATGGTGATCGTGCTGTCGCGTCCGGTGTGCAGGTAGAGCTCGTGCAGTAGGTAGGCCAGCAGGGGCAGCGCCGTCCCGTCGCCGGTGTCGTCGGCCATCTGCGCGACCAGCTCCGGAGGTTCGAACGTGATCCCGGCCCGCTCCGCCGGTTCCCGGATCACCGTCCGCAGCGCCGCCCGGTCGAGCGCCGTGACCGTGAACGGATGCCGGAACAGTTCGGCGTGCTCACCACTCAGAAATGCGGTCAGGAACTCCGCCCGGAACACGAACACCACCCACAGTTTCGTGTCGCGCTCCAGCGCGTTCTTGAGCATTCCCAGGAACGCGTCACGGTCGTCGGTGCCGCTCAGCGTCAGGAGTTCCTCGGCCTGGTCGACGACGATCAGCACCGCGCGGTTCCGCCGCCCGCCGCGTGGCGCGTCGAGGAACCGGACGAGCGCGTCCGCGCCGTCCCGGCGCAGCTCCGCCGCGATGTCCGCGGCGTCCGCCGACTCCCCGCCCCGCGCGTCGGCGAGGCTGTCGGCGAGTGACAGGAACGGGTCGTCCTCGGGCGTCATCGACGGCACGACGATCCACCGCCGCTGCTGATGCGCCATCCGCGGCAGGACCCCGGCGTGCAGCAGCGACGACTTCCCCACCCCGGACGGCCCGGTGACCGCGATCGACCGCCGCTCGCCGCGCAGCCGCTCCACCAGTTCCTGGATCTCCTCGTCGCGTCCGAAGAAGACCGCGTCGTCGCCTTCGGTGAACGCGTCCAGCCCCGGATAGGGCGACCGGTCGCCC
>JBOHBY010000500.1:0-4207 GCA_050698635.1 Spirillospora sp. | reverse complement strand
AGATGAACCCGCGAATCCAGGTCGAGCACACGGTGACCGAAGAGGTCACTGGTGTCGACCTTGTGCAGAGCCAGTTGCGCATCGCGGGCGGCGAAACGCTCGCCGACCTTGGTATCGCGCAGGACGAGGTGACGGTGAGCGGCTACGCCGTCCAGTGCCGCATCACCACGGAAGACCCTGCGAACGGTTTCCGTCCCGACACCGGCAAGATCTCGGCCTACCGGTCGCCGGGCGGCGCGGGCGTCCGCCTGGACACGGGCACCGCCTACGGGGGCGCGATCGTCTCCCCGCACTTTGACTCACTGCTGGTCAAGTTGACGTGCCGCGGCAGGACGTTCGAGGAGGCGGTGCGCAGGGCGCGGCGGGCCGTCGCCGAGTTCCGCATCCGCGGCGTGGCGTCGAACATCCCGTTCCTGCGCGCGCTGCTGGACGAGCCGGACTTCCGCAGGGGCGGCGTAACGACGTCTTATATAGCCGACCATCCTGAACTGCTTACTGCACGGTCGAGTGGCGACCGTGCGACACGGCTCGTGCGCTATCTGGCGGACGTGACCGTCAACAAGCCGCATGGCGAGGCGCCCACCGACCTGGATCCGGCGACGAAACTGCCGCCGCTCTCCATGGACGGTGTGTTCCCGCAGGGTTCACGGGACAGGCTGCTCGCGGTCGGTGCGCGCGCGTTCGCTGAGCAGCTCCGAGCCCAGAGCGCCCTGGCTGTCACCGACACCACCTTCCGGGACGCGCACCAGTCGCTCCTGGCGACCCGCGTACGCACGTACGACCTGCTCGCAGCGGCGCCCTATCTCGCCCGTATGACCCCGCAGCTGTTCTCCATCGAGGCGTGGGGCGGCGCGACGTACGACGTCGCGCTCCGCTTCCTCGGCGAGTCGCCGTGGGACAGGCTGGCCGCGATCCGTGAGGCCGCCCCGAACCTGTGCATCCAGATGCTTCTGCGTGGCCGCAACACCGTCGGCTACACCCCGTACCCCGACTCGGTCGCGCGTGCCTTCGTCAAGGAAGCGGCCAGTACGGGCGTCGACATCTTCCGCGTGTTCGACGCGTTGAACGATGTGGAACGTATGCGTCCGGCCATCGACGCCGTCCTGCAGACGCACGCGCTCGTTGAAGGAACCCTCTG
This sequence comes from Spirillospora sp., assembly GCA_050698635.1. Taxonomy (GTDB): domain Bacteria; phylum Actinomycetota; class Actinomycetes; order Streptosporangiales; family Streptosporangiaceae; genus Spirillospora. Next base: position 3,069 of record JBOHBY010000500.1, on the reverse strand, counting down.
CTACACCGGCGACCTGTCGTCCCCGGACGAGCGGCTCTACACCCTTGATTACTATCTGCGCCTCGCAGAAGGGCTCGTGGAATCGGGCGTCCACATCCTGTGCATCAAGGACATGGCGGGCCTGCTCCGCGCCCCCGCCGCCCATACTCTCGTCAAGGCTCTCCGGGAGCGTTTCGACCTGCCGGTCCATCTGCACACCCATGACACGGCAGGCGGGCAGATCGGCACCTACATCGCAGCCATCGAAGCCGGTGTCGATGCCGTTGACGGGGCCGCCGCGCCACTTTCGGGCACCACGAGCCAGCCGCCTCTCCAGGCGATCGTCGCCGCGACCGACTCCACTGGCCACGCCACCGGAATCGACCTGGACGCGCTGACCGTCATGGAGCCGTACTGGGAGGCCGTCCGGAAGCTGTACGCGCCGTTCGAGATGGGCCTCCCGTCACCGACCGGACGCGTGTACCAGCACGAGATCCCTGGCGGGCAGCTGTCCAACCTGAGGCAGCAGGCCGTCGCGCTCGGCCTGGGCGACCGCTTCGAGGAGATCGAGCGCCTGTACGCGGCGGCGGACGCTATCCTCGGACGGCTCGTGAAGGTCACCCCGTCCAGCAAGGTCGTCGGTGACCTCGCCCTGCACCTGGTCGCCGCGAGAGCCGACCCGGAGGACTTCGCGGAGAACCCGGAGCACTACGACATCCCCGACAGCGTCATCGGTTTCCTGAACGGCGAACTGGGCGACCCGCCCGGCGGATGGCCCGAGCCGTTCCGCACCAAGGCCCTCGCAGGACGCGCATACACACCCGTCCGTGCCGAACTCGACGGCGCCGAAGAAAAGGCCCTGGACGGCCCCCAAGTTCGCGACACGCTGGACCGCCTTCTCTTCCCCGGCCCAGCGAAGGACTACCGCGAGGCCCGCGCCGCCTACGGGGACCTGTCCGTCCTGCCCACGGGCCCGTTCCTCTACGGGCTCCGCACCGGGCATGAGGTCGCGTTCGACCTCGAACCCGGTGTGCGCGTTCTGGCGGGGCTGGAGGCGGTCGGCGCGATCGACGAGGCGGGGGTCAGGCAGGTCATCTGCTCGGTGAACGGGCAGATCCGCACGCTCTCCGTCCGCGACAAGTCGGTCGTGACGGACGCGCCGCCGGTCGAGCGGGCCGACCCGTCCGAACCCGGCCATGTCGCCGCCCCGTTCGACGGCTCGGTGACCCTCCGCGTCGCGAAGGGCGACGAGGTCGCCGCCGGGGACATGGTCGCCACCATCGAGGCGATGAAGATGGAGGCGGCCATCACCGCACCCGTTGCCGGGACCGTCGCCCGGCTCGCCGTCCCCGAGGCCACCCAGGTCCAGGCCGCGGATCTCCTTCTCGTGATCACCTGACCGGGCCCCGGGGCCTGTGGGGTCAGTGCGTGGGGCGGGCCGCGTAGGCGGCCAGGGCGGGGTCCAGGAGTTTGAAGGCCAGCCGGGCCGTGGCGGTGAGGGCGGCGGCGATCTCGTCAGCGGACCAGCGGGTCTTACGCCCTCAACACCGTCCGGGTTGGAACCAGCCCGGTTTCCCCAGCAGATCAGAGATCACTGTGCCAGCTTGGTTCTCGCTCGGCGCGCTACGCAAGGTACCAGATTGTGCACGTGCGGTGATGTGGCTGGGTGTGAATCTCGATCCCCTGCTCTGCTCCGCAGGAAGAAGCGCGTCGCCTGGTTCGAGACGTTCAGCGATCGGGTACTGAGAACGGGTGACTCGTTCCCTCCCGGCCGGACGAACAAAGGACACCGCCCTGAACGCCACCGACGCGCGACGCGCGGCCCCCCGTGGGATCCCGCGTGCGACCGTGAACCTCGTCGACCCGATGAAGGATTACCTCTCCCGCATCGGCCGCACCGCGCTGCTCACCGCCGAGCAGGAGGTCGACCTGGCCAAACGCATCGAGGCCGGACTGTTCGCCCGCGAACGCCTCGAGACACGCGACGACGACCTGAGCCTTCAGGACCGTGCCGACCTGGAGTGGATCGCCATCGACGGGCGCCGCGCCAAGGAGCACATGGTCGAGGCGAACCTCCGTCTTGTCGTCTCGCTGGCCAAGCGCTACATGGGTCACGGGCTGCCGCTCAACGACCTCGTCCAGGAGGGCAACCTTGGGCTGATCCGCGCCGTCGAGAAGTTCGAGTACCGCCGCGGACTGAAGTTCTCCACCTACGCCGTGTGGTGGATCAAGCAGGCGATCAGCCGCGCACTTGCCGACCAGAGCCGCACGATCCGCATCCCCGTGCACGTCGTCGAGGTGCTCAACCGGATGACGCGCGTACGGCGGCGGATGATGCAGGACCTCGGCCGGGAGCCGACCTCGCGGGAACTGGCCGTTGAGCTCGACGTCACGCCGGAGAAGGTCGAGTGGTTGCGCAGGCAGGCCCGCGAGCCGCTGTCGCTGCACACCCCGCTCGGCGAGGACGGCGACGGCGAACTCGGCGACGTCATCGAGGACCCGGACGGCGGCGACCCAGCCGACGTCGTAGCGTCCTCGATGCTGCGTGGCCGTCTCGACGCCGTCCTGGAGACGCTCACCGAACGCGAGGCGGGCGTGATCTCGATGCGGTTCGGGCTGTCGGGCGGCGAACCCAAGACCCTCGAAGAGGTCGGCAGGGTCTACGGGGTGACGCGCGAGAGAATCCGGCAGATCGAGTCCAAGGGAATGCACAAGCTGCGCCACCCGTCCCGCCGCGAAACCCTTGCCGACCTGCTGAGCTGACGCGACGCCCGGTCAGGCCCCGCCATTGGGGTCCGGCCGGGCATGTTTTTCGGCCTGACCGAGCCACGCTCCGGGAGGAGTCGATGTCCTTCCGTAGTCGGATGACATCATGGATGATCTCCATGGAGACTCTCTCTGGACGTCCCGCCGACTGGAGATGAGGGCGATGGCGAAGCGCTTCGGACGGCGCAGGCGGCTCATGGGCGCCGGTGCGGCGTGGGGTGCCGCGGCCGGTGCCGCGGTCGCGTTGACGGTGGTGGCCGCTGCCGCCGTGGTCTCCGCGCGGCCTGAGCCCGTGCCCGTCGCCACCAGGGCGGCCGGCGCGCC
>JBOHBY010000499.1:0-5086 GCA_050698635.1 Spirillospora sp. | reverse complement strand
ACGCCGTTCTCGGCGGCCTCCCGGACGAGGTCGAGCCCGCCCGGCAGCTCCGGCGCCAGCGTGATCATGCGCAGGTGCCCGCGGCCGAGCCGGACAAGCCGGCGGAACTCGTCGAGGTCGGGGGCGCGCAGCAGGGCCGGGTCGTGGGCGCCGCAGCGGTCGCGGGCGAGGTAGGGGCCCTCCAGGTGGATTCCCGCGATCACGTCGTCGGCGGCGAGGTCGGCGAGGCTCGCGACGGCGTCGGCGAACTCGTCCGGGGAGCCGGTGACGAGGCTGGCGATCGTGGTCGTCGTCCCGTGGGCGAGGTGGTACCGCGCGGCGCGGTGCGTCTCGTCGGGGTGTCCTAGCTGGTAGGACGCGCCCGCGCCGCCGTGGACGTGGATGTCCACGAAGCCGGGGACGATGTACCGGCCGCCGACGTCGATTCGCTCCCCTGCGGGCGCCCCTCCCGCTTCTACGATCTTGCCGTCCGAGATGTGCAGGTCGCCGCGGTGGACGCCGTCCGGCAGGACGACGCGGGCGTCGGTCAGGACGGTCATCGATCTCCCTCGGGGGGCGGCCGGGCATGATCGTTGTTGATTGTTCCATGGTGGATAAAGCGCGTGAAAGTCCGAGGTCGCCGGTGGCTAGAATCCCCTGACGCGGGTGCTTGCGCGGGCCCGTCCGCTGGGAAGGGGACCGGTGTGACCAGGCACGAGCGCTGGAACGCACTGCTGGAACTCCTCGCGGACGCCGGGCGGCTGACCGTCGAGGACGCGTCCCGCCGGATGGAGGTCTCGGCCGCGACGATCCGCCGCGACTTCGACCAGCTGGCCGAGCAGCAGATGCTGACCCGCACACGCGGCGGCGCCGTCGCGCAGAGCGTCAGCTACGACCTGCCGCTGCGTTACAAGGCGGCGCGGCACGCGTCCGAGAAGCAGCGGATCGCGGCGGCTACGGCTGAATTGGTCAAGCCCGGCTCAGTTGTCGGGTTGAACGGGGGGACGACGACGTCCGAGGTCGCGCGGGTCCTCGCCACCCGCGCCGACCTGCACGCCGAGGGTCCGTCGCCGTCGCTCACGATCGTGACGAACGCGCTCAACATCGGCAACGAGCTGGCCGTCCGGCCGCATGTGAAGATCGTCCTGACCGGTGGGGTGCCGCGCCCGCAGTCCTACGAGCTGACCGGGCCGCTGGCCACCGGGATCTTCGACCAGGTGACGCTGGACGTGGCGATCCTCGGGGTGAACGGGGTGGCGGCCAGGCACGGCGCGACCTGCCACAACGAAGGCGAGGCCGACGTGAACCGGCTGATGGCCGAGCGCGCCGACCAGGTCGTCGTGGTGGCGGACGGCTCCAAGGTCGGGCACCGCGCCTTCGCCCGGATCTGCGCCACCGCCGAGATCGACGTCCTGGTGACGGACGCGACCGTCGACGGGGCGGAGGCGGCCGCGTTCGCCGAGGCCGGCGTCCGCGTGATCACTGCCTAGCAGGGGCGCCCTGTCACGGGCGGGGGTGGTCGCCGCCTCTGATCTGGTCGACGGCGTGGACGAGGACGCGCCCGAGGACAGTCATGCCGTCGCGGACGCCGCCGGTCGAGCCCGGCAGGTTGACGATCAGCGTGCCGCCCGCGACGCCCGCGAGGCCGCGGGACAGGATCGCGGCGGGCACCGCCTCGCGTCCCTCCAGCCGGACGGCCTCCGCGATGCCCGGTATCTCCCACTCGATCACCTGGCGGGTCATTTCCGGGGTCTGGTCGGTGGGGGTGAGGCCGGTCCCGCCGGACGTCACGACCACGTCGTAGCCGTCGGCGACCGCGTCGCGCAGGACGTCCGCGACCGGTTCCCCGTCCGGCACGACGACCGGGCCGTCGACCTGGCAGCCGAGGTCTTCCAGCATGGCGACCAGCACCGGGCCCGATTTGTCCTCGTAGACGCCCGCCGCGGCCCGGTTGGACACCGTGATCGCCATCGCCCTGATCACCGCCGGTTCGCCGGTCATCGCCGGTTCGTCGGTCATCGCCGCCACGTCCCGGTCTTGCCGCCGGTCTTCTCCTCGACCCTGACGTCGGTGATCACGGCGGCTGGGTCGACGGCCTTGACCATGTCGACCAGGCTGAGCGCCGCGACGCTGACCGACGTGAGCGCCTCCATCTCCACGCCCGTCCGGTCGGCGGTGCGGGTGACGGCCGTGATCGCGACGCCGCCGTCCTGGATCTCCAGGTCGACGGTCACGCCGTGCAGCGCGATCGGATGGCACAGCGGAACAAGGTCAGGGACGCGTTTCGCGCCCATGATTCCGGCGATGCGGGCGACGGAGAGGGCGTCGCCCTTGGGGATGTCACCTGCGCGCAGTAGGGCGACGCATTCGGCTGAAAGGCGAACGAAGCCCGTGGCCGTCGCCGTCCTGGACGACACGTCCTTGGACGACACGTCGACCATGCGGGCCGCGCCTGCGTCGTCCAGGTGGGTGAATTCGGAACCTGTGCCACTCAAGACGGCAACCTCATGACCTCGACGTGGGAACCGGCAGGAAGGGCATCGACGTCCTCGGGTAGTTCGATGAGCGCGTCCGCTGACGCGAGTGAGCCGAGCTGATGCGAGCCCTGCGTTTCGGCCGCCGTGACTGTGTAGCCGCCACGGTCGAACGACAGTTTCCCGCGCAGATAGTGGCGGAGCCCCGGCGGCGACTTCACGTCTTCGGCGAGGACCGCGCTGACCTTCGGCAGTGGATCGGCCGCCAATCCCTGCATCGCGCGCAGGGCGGGACGCACGAAAACCTGGAACGACACGTACGCGCTTACCGGGTTCCCAGGGAGAGTGAAGATGGGCGTGCCTTCGAGGAGGCCGAACCCCTGAGGCTTACCCGGACGCATCCGCACCTTGTGGAAACCCACCGTCCCTGTGCCGGCCAGGACTTCCTTGACCACGTCCCTGGTGCCCATCGAAACGCCGCCCGTGGTGACGATGGCGTCGGCGCGGACGAGTTGGTCTTCCAGCATCTCCAGCACCTTGGCGGGTTCGTCCTCCACCGTCGCCTGCCGGTAGCCCACCCCGCCCGCCTCGGCCACGGCGGCGGTGAGCATGTAGCTGTTGGACTCCCAGATCTGGCCGGGCGCGAGCGTCTCGCCCGGTTCGCGTAGCTCGTCCCCTGTGGACACGACGACGACGCGTGGCCGCGGCCGGACCGTCACCCGGGACCGTCCCACCGCGGCGATCATGCCGAGCTGCGGGGCGCCGAGCCGAGTGCCCGCGTCCACGACGACCTGACCTGCTGAAACGTCTTCGCCCGCCCGGCGGATGTAATGGCCGGACGGGGCCGCCCGCGAGATCCGGACGGTGGCGTTGCCGCCGTCCGTCCACTCGACCGGGATGACCGCGTCGGCGCCGGCGGGCAGCGGCGCGCCCGTCATGATCCGGGCGGTCAGGCCGGGGCGGATCGCCGACACGCCGGTGTCACCGGCGACGATGTCGCCGACGACGGGCAGCGTGACCGGCTCCGCCTCGGTGGCCGCCACGACGTCCGCCGCGACGACGGCGTAACCGTCCATCGCGGAGTTGTCGAACGGCGGCAGCGGCACCGGTGCGGACACGGCCTCCGCCAGCACCGTGCCCTGCGCCTCAAGCAGCGCCAGGTCGAGCGGCGGCAGAACCGCGACGTTGCCGAGGATGTCCGTCAGATGCTCGTCGACCGATCTCATAGCCACCGACCCAGTGTGACGTGCCGTCACGGGTCTCCGGCGCCGCCCACGCCGTCTCAGCGGCCGCCAGCCGCCCCTCAGCCGCCGTCCGCACCGTCCGTGGCGGCGTCCGCGGCACCGTCAGCGGCGTCCTGGCGGCGGACGAAGTCGCGCAGCCACGGCATGAACTCGGGCGCCAGATCAGGACGTTCCGAGGCGAACTGGACGACCGTGCAGAGGTACTCCAGCTTGTTCCCGGTGTCGTAGCGGCGCCCGCGGAACTTGATCCCGTAGACGCCGCCGCCCTGGTCGGCGGGCGTGTCGGCGAGGGTGCGCAGCGCGTCGGTGAGCTGGATCTCGCCGCCGCGCCCCGGCGGGGTCTTCTCCAGGACGTCGAAGACCGCGGGGTCGCAGACGTACCGGCCGATGATGATCCAGTTGCTGGGCGCCTCCTCCGCCGACGGCTTCTCGACGAGGTCGGAGATCCGGACGACGTCGTCGTCGCCGGTCGCCTCGATGGCGGCGCAGCCGTACGCCGAGACCTGGTCGGGCTCGACCTCCATCAGCGCGACCACGCTGCCGCCGTACCGCTGCCGCACCTCGATCATGCGCCGCAGCAGGTTGTCGCGGGCGTCGATCAGGTCGTCGCCGAGCAGCACCGCGAACGGCTCGTCACCGACGTGCTGGCGGGCGCAGTGCACCGCGTGACCGAGCCCGCGCGGCTCGCCCTGCCGCACGTAGTGCATGATGGCCAGGTCGCTGGACGCGTGTACGGCGCCGAGACGTTCGTCGTCGCCTTTGGCGCGTAGTGCTTCCTCAAGCTCGTAGGCCCGGTCGAAGTGGTCCTCGATGGATCGTTTGCTGCGGCCGGTGACCATCAGGACGTCGCTGAGACCGGCGTCGACCGCCTCCTCGACGACGTACTGGATCGCCGGTTTGTCGACGATGGGCAGCATTTCCTTGGGGGTCGCCTTGGTGGCGGGCAAGAATCGGGTACCGAGGCCGGCCGCCGGGACGACCGCCTTGAGCACAGGTGCAGAGTCGGCCATGTAGAGACCCTAGCCATCCGTGAGGACAGCAGCGTGCACGACATCGCTTCGAAGACCGGCCTCCGGGCCGAACTGCTCGGCCGACGTGCGGCGATGCCGCCCGAGGCCCGCTCCGCGGCCGGACGGTCGATCCGCGACGCGCTGCTGTCGGTCCCTGAGCTGGAGATGGCCGGGACGGTCGCGGCCTACGTCTCGATTGGCACGGAACCCGACACGCGGGGTCTGCTGTTCGCTTTGTGGAAGCGCGGCACGTACGTGCTCCTCCCCCGGCTGCTGCCGGACGACGATCTGGACTGGGCGTCCTACGAGGGCCCGGATTCGCTCGTCGCGGGGGCCGGTGGGCGGCTGGAGCCGTCCGAGCCGCCGCGCGGGCCCGGCG
>JBOHBY010000498.1:0-1771 GCA_050698635.1 Spirillospora sp. | reverse complement strand
GCCCCGCCCCGCCCCGCCCCGCCGCGTGCCGCCGCGATCCGCCGCGTGCCGCCGTCCTGACCGATGAGTTCCGGCCTCCCGGCCGGTACCACAGGCGAGGGATCTTCCCCTCGCAGGTACCGGACGGCCGGGAGGCCCCATGCGCAGGATTTCCCCCGAGGGATGGGTGCTCGCCCTGACCTCGGCGGCGGCACTGACGATCATGCTGGACATGCTGGTGGTGACCACCGCGCTCAGCACGATCAGGACCGGGCTCGGCGCGTCCGCCGAGACGCTGGAGTGGACGGTCAACGCCTACACGCTCCCGCTCGCCGCGCTGCCGATGACGGCGTCGGTGCTCGGCGACCGCCACGGGCGCCGCCGGCTGCTGATCATCGGCCTGGCCGTGCTCACAGCCGCCTCCGCCGCATGCGCGCTCGCGCCCGGCGTCGGCGTACTGATCGTCGCGCGGGCCGCGCAGGGCATCGGATCGGCGATGGTGATGCCGCACGCCATGGCCTTGCTCGGCGCCGCGTTCCCCGGCGAGCGGCGCGCCCGCGCGCTCGGGATCTTCAGCGGGGTAACGGGCCTCGGCACGCTCGGCGGCCCGCTCGTCGGCGGCGCGATCGTCGAGGGGCTGGCCTGGCAGTGGATCTTCTGGCTGAACGTGCCGATCGGGCTCGTGCTGATCCCGCTGATCCGGGCCCGCGTCCCGGAGAGCCGGGGCGCCGGCCAGCGGATGGACCCGGCCGGTGTCGTCCTGGTGACGGGCGGTGCGCTCGGGCTCGTCTGGGGGCTCGTCCGCGGCGACGCCGCCGGCTGGACCGGTCCCGAGGTCGTCGGCGCCTTCGCCGCCGGAGCCGCGCTGACCACGGCGTTCGTCCTGTGGGAGCGGCGCGCGGCCACGCCGATGCTGCCGATGCGCTACTTCCGGACGCCCGCGTTCGCCGCCGGGAACGCGGCGGGCTTCCTCCTCTACGGTTCGATCTTCGGCGCGACGTTCTTCTTCGCGCAGTTCCTGCAGACAGGGCTCGGCTACGGCCCGCTCGGCACCGGCCTGCGGCTCGCGCCCTGGACCGTCACCCTGTTCCTGCTCGCGCCGCTCGCCGGACGCCTCGTCGGACGTCTCGGCGAACGCGTCCTCGTCACCGGCGGGCTGCTGGTCACCGCGGCCGGGCTCGCGTGGATCGCGCTCATCGCGTCCCCTGACACGCAATACCTGGGGCTCGTCCCGCCGCTGGTGCTCGTCGGGGGCGGGGTGTCGCTGGCGATGCCCGCCGCGCAGAACGCCGTCATCGGGTCGGTCCCGGCGATCGGCGTCGCGTCCGGGACGTTCAACACGCTCCGCCAGTTCGGCGGGACGTTCGGGATCGCGGTGTCGGCCGCCGTGTTCGCCTCCGCCGGCGGGTACGGTTCGGCGCGGGCCTTCACCGACGGGTTCGCGCCCGCGACCTGGGTCCTCGCCGCGCTCGCACTGGGCGCCGCCGTCGTCGGGCTGGGCGTACCCGGACGGCGCGCCCTCGCCCGCATCCCCGCCCCCGCTCCCGCGACCGCCGTGCCCGACCCGATTGGACGACGATGACCATGACGAGCGCCGACGAGTTCGCCCACCTGACCGCCCCCTACCGGCGGGAACTGTTGGCGCACTGCCGGCGGATGCTCGGCTCCGTCCACGACGCCGAGGACGTCGTGCAGGAGACGCTGCTGCGGGCGTGGCGCGCCCACGGCACGTTCGACGAGTCGCGGGGCCCGCTCCGCGCCTGGCTGTACCGGATCGCGACGAACGCATGCC
>JBOHBY010000497.1:0-2032 GCA_050698635.1 Spirillospora sp. | reverse complement strand
GGTCCAGGCTGGGCAGGACGTGCCCGCCGCCGTCCGCCGGGTGGCGCGAGCTGACGTCGGCGGGCGACGACGACGCGCCGGGGGACGCGCGGATGGGCACGGCGGCGCAGGCGCTGCGCGGGCGGGGCCGGTTCACGCGGAACTTCGTCGTCCAGGCCACGGCGGCCGACTGGGCACTGGCGCTGCTCGGGTCGCTGCGCCGCCGCCTCACTCCGCTCGGCCCTCCCCGGCTGGTGTTCTTCCAGCATGACGAGGTCATCGTGCATACGCCCGCGGGGCTGGCGGGGGACGTCGTCGCGGCCGTCCACGCCTCGGCGGACGAGGCGCGGCGGCTGCTGTTCGGGGACACGCCGGTCGTGTTCCCGATGGAGACCGCGGTGGTCGACCGCTACGCCGACGCGAAGTAGGCGGCCATGGCCCGGACGGTGTTGGCCGCCGCGAAGGCGTGCCCGCGGGCGTTGAGGTGCAGCCGGTCGGAACTGTAGATGCCCGGGTCGGCTGCTACGGGATGGTCGTAGGGGTTGGGGGCGTGGCAGGCGCCGTGCTCGGCGGCGACCTCGGCCGCCAGCTCGTTCAGCCGCCGGGTCCGGGCCGACATGACCTCGCGGTAGCGGGCGGGGCCGAGGCCCGCGACGGTGATGTCGAGGAGCCCGATCGTGACGACGTCCGCTCCGGCGGCCCGGAAGGCCGAGACCATCACGGACAGTTCGCGGTGCACCTCGTCCTCGTCGAAGTGCGGGCGGAGCATGTCGTTGCCGCCGGCCGCCACGACGGCGAGGTCGGGGCCGAACGCCAGCGCGGGCTGGAGCTGCTCGGCCGCGACCCGTGCGGCGACGAGGTCGCGGCGGCCCAGGTTGAGGGCGGTGAACCCGGGCGTGACCGCGCCGAGGGCCTCCTCGACCCGGTCGGCCCACGACAGGTCGCGGTAGCCGGGCACGGGCTCGCGGACGCCCTCGGCGACGCTGTCGCCGATCGTCACCATCCGCGTCCAGGACGTGCCGGCCAGCAGCGCGGCGGCGTCGGCGGACGGCAGGACGGCCGGGTCCGTCGATTCGGAAAGGGTCGTCTCGGTCATCGTCGCTCCGATCAGGACGTGGCGGGCCGGACGGTCAGCAGCAAGCCCGCGAGGGCCGCGCCGCCGGCGGCGAGCGTGCAGAACAGGTAGACGCCGGTGTAGTCGTCGTGGACCGCGCCGCTGGGCAGCAGCGCGGCGAGCACGGCGATGCCGAACGCGCCGCCGAGCTGCCGCGCGGTGGTGTTGAGGCCGGTGGCGCCGGCGAACCGCAGCGGGGTCACCGACAGCGCGGCGGCGGACGCGGTGCCGGTCGCGACCATCCCCATGCCGGTGCCGACGAGCAGGCCGATCGGGAGCCAGAACGTCGTGAAGTGCGGGTCGGACGGCAGCGCCACGATCGTCCAGATCCCGGCCGCGACCATGATCAGCGCGCCTCCGGTCACCGCGGGACGCACGCCGATGCGGCCGGTGAGGCGGCCGACGAGGATCGCCGCGACCGTGGCGGTGAGCGCGCCGGGCGTCGAGGCGAAGCCCGCCTTGAGGATCGAGTAGTCCCACTGGGCGGTGAGGTAGAGCACGCCGACGAGCAGCCACGAGTACAGGGCCGTCCCGTACAGGAACGAGGCGGCGTTGGCGACGGCGAACTGGCGGCTGCGCCACAGCGAGATCTCCAGCGCGGGCACGGGGTGCCGCGCGGACCGCCAGAGCGCGAGGGCGACCAGGACGGCGCCGCCGATCAGCAGGGCGAGGACGCGGGAGTCGGTCCAGGCCCAGTCCTCGGTCTGGGTGACGCCGAGCGCGACGGCGCCCACGCCGCCGCCGAGCAGGACGGTTCCGAGCAGGTCGGGCAGGCGTCCCGCGCCGTGCTCGGCGCGGGGGAGGCGCAGGCCCGCCAGCAGCAGCGCGACGCCGACGGGCACGTTGATGACGAACAGCGACCGCCAGCCGAACTGGTCGACCAGCACGCCGCCGACGCTCGGGCCGATCGCGGCGGCGAACGCGCCCGCGGCGCTCCAC
>JBOHBY010000496.1:0-1907 GCA_050698635.1 Spirillospora sp. | reverse complement strand
CCGGGTCCGCCGACGTGGGCCTGCCGCTCGCGCCGGACGGCGTCGGCGCGCTGCTGCCCGCGGGCGTCGAGGCGTTCGGCTCGGGCCTGGAGGTCTCCGGCGACGAGGTCCGGCTTTACCTGGCGCTGCGGGAGGCCGCCCACCAGCGGCTGTTCACGCACGTCCCGTGGCTGCGCTCGCATCTGCTGGGCGCGGTCGAGGAGTACGCGCGGGGCATCACGGTCGACCTTTCGGGCATCGAGCAGGCCGTCCAGGGCCTCGATCTGTCCAATCCCGAGGCGATCCAGGAGGCGCTCGGCGGCGAGATCCAGCTCCAGCCTGAGGAGACGCCGCGGCAGAAGGCGGCGCTGGCCCGGCTGGAGACGACGCTCGCGCTGGTCGAGGGCTGGGTCGACACGGTCGTCAACGAGACGGCGCAGGGCCGGCTGCCGGGTTCGGTGAAGCTGGCCGAGGCGGTGCGGCGGCGCCGCGCGACGGGCGGCCCGGCGGAGCGGACGTTCGCGACGCTCGTCGGCCTGGAGCTGCGGCCGCGGCGGCTGCGCGAGGCGGCGGCGCTGTGGCGGACGCTCACCGAAGTGCGCGGCACGCAGGGCCGGGACGCGATCTGGGACCACCCCGACCTGCTCCCGACGTCCGACGACCTCGACGACCCGGACGGGTTCGTCCACGGCCGCGACGAGATCGAGGGCCTGTCCGACCTGGACCTGTCCAAGCTCACCACCAAGGCACCGGACGAGGGCGAAGCCGACAAGCCCGGCGACGCGTCCGGCGAGAAACCGGACGACAAGCCGGACGACGACAAGCCGGACGACGACAAGCCAGAGGACGGCGGCGACGCGGACGACGGCGGGCCGCGCGCATGAGCCTGTCGCGTGAGTCGCACGGGTCGCCGGTGTCGCGCGTGAACGGCTGCCGGTACGCGCCGGCGTCGTCCACGAACGCGATCAGGAGGCGCACCGCCAGGGCGAGCCTGTGCTGGCACCGGCCCGTCGACCAGGAGCGGCGGCGCCGCCATCCCGTCAACTCCCGTTATCCGCGCGTGGGCCGCACGTGACGCAGGCCGCGCCGCGAGGCGCCCTGTACGACGACGCCGTGCGGGTCCTGTCGTCGTGGGAGGCGCCCGACGCGGGGCAGGACGGCATCCGGCTCGGATTCCTGCGGCATCTGGAGCAGTATCCGGCGGACGGTATGTGGCGGGATTGCGCGGCGGGCCACATCACCGCCAGCACCGCGGTTCTCGACGCGTCCCGTGGCCGGGTACTGCTGACCTTGCACGCGAAGTTCAAGTTGTGGTTCCAGCTCGGCGGGCACTGCGAGCCCGGCGACGCCACGCTCGCGGGGGTGGCGCTGAGGGAGGCGACGGAGGAGTCCGGCATCGGGGATCTTCGGTTGCTGCCGGGGCCCGTCCAGCTCGACCGGCACGCGGTCCGCTGCCACCCTGACGGAACGTGGCACCTGGACGTCCAGTACGCCGCGATCGCCCCGGCGGACGCGCGGCACACGGTGAGCGACGAGTCGGACGCCCTCGGCTGGTTCCCGGTCGACGGCCTCCCAGAACCGACCGACGACGCCCTCCGGCGGCTCGTGGCGCGCTGTCAGGAACTCAGCGGGTGACCTTCGAGGAGGGCGCGCGTGTTCTCCCAGCCTTCCAGGCCGGGGTCGAGAAACCGCAGGTCGTGAGGGGTGCGCAGGCGGTGCCAGCCGGGCCCCTGCGGGACGAGCCCGGGGCGCGGGGCCGCGGTGCGAAGCCGGGCGAGCGCGTCCGGGGTGTCGAGATCGACCTCCCGCAGGACGACGTCGAGCCAGCCCGGCAGCGGCAACCGGGCCGCGAGCGCGACCAGCCCGTGCGGCCCGGGAACGCGATCGCCCTGGTGGGCGGCGCAGGCGGCGGACGGGGCGTGCCCGAG
>JBOHBY010000495.1:0-4643 GCA_050698635.1 Spirillospora sp. | reverse complement strand
TCCGGCGACCCGTCCGGCGGGCCGTCCGGGTCGTGACGGTCAGTCCTTGACGGACAGATCCGCCAGGCGGAGGCCCGTGAAGGCGCCGGCGGTGACGCCGCGGAGCCGCTCCGACCACACGAAGTGGTCGTGACGGGTCCAGAGCGGCATCGCCGGCATGTCGCGCAGCATCGCGCTCTCGGCGAGCCGCGCCGGGATGACGCCCTCGTCCGGGGTGGCGGCGCGCTCCGCCTGGCCGACGAGTCCGGTGGTGTAGCCGTCGTCGAAGCCGGTCCCGGCGTCCAGCAGCGGCGCGAGCCCCGCGATGGGCGCCGGATAGGCGGCGGTGGTGTGGACGACGAACGGGCCGTCCACCTTCCGGTCGTCCAAGGCCTTGGCCAGGCCGGTGACGGGGTGCGGGCGCGCGTCGAGCTTCAGCTCCTTGCGGAGTTGCTCGGCGACCGTCCGCACCCAGGCGTCGTCGCCGCGGTTCGCCTCGTACCAGAGGTTCAGCGGCCCGGTGAGCCCGCCCGCGTCGGCCAGCGCCGCGACGGCGGCCTTCGAGTCGTGCACGCACAACCGGCACTGCCCCTCGCGGTGGCCGGGCAGGATGCCGGGCGCGACGAGCGCGTCGGCGGGGGAGTACTGGTAACCGAGCGGCCCCTCGGTCACGGCGGCGCGGTCGATCGCCATGGACAGCGCCTGCCGGACGGTCGGTGACCCGAGCCGCTTCTCCCACTCCGGGAACGCCAGGTAGGTGACGTCGCGTCCGGGCACGGCGCGGTGCCGGTCGCCGAAGTCGGCCTCCATCGACTCGTGCCGGTCGGACGGGACCTGCGTGGCGATGTCGAGGTCACCCGCCTCGGTCGAGTTGTACTGCGTGCGCGCGTCCGGGATCTGCTTGACGATGATCGAACGGCCGCTCCTGTCCACCTTCACGGGTGTCAGGACGATCTCGCGCGCGTCCCGCGACTTCACGCGGAACGGGCCGTTGCCCACCGGGGCGCGGCCGTAGGACGTCCAGTCCCGTGAGGTCAGGACGCTCTCGGGCAGCGGGAAGAACGCCGGGTCGCCGAGCAGCGCGGGGAAGCCGTTCAGGGGGCGGTCGAGCGTCACCTCGAACGTCCGGTCGTCCTTGACCTTGACGCCGGGGATCTCGTCCGCGCCCTTCTTGGCGCCCTTGACGCGTGCGACGTCGGTGAGCAGGCGCGACCCGGCCCAGCCTTCGCGCAGGACGGCCGTCCAGGCGCCGGTGAACGAGCGCGAGGTGACGGGCGTCCCGTCCTGGAACGTCGCGCCGGGACGCAGCCGGATCGTCCAGACCTTCCGGTCTCCGCTGGTGATCGACTCGGCGGTGGCGTTCGCCGGGGCACCCGTCTTCGGGTCGTAGGAGACCAGGCCCGTCCACAGCGCGTTCGCGATCATCCGGCCGGTGCCGTCGCGGACGTCGCCGGGCAGCAGCGTCGCGGGGGCGGCGGCGCCGACGGAGATCCGCGGGTCGTCCGGGTCGCCGGACGCCTTCAGCACCGCGACCGGGGCCAGCAGGACCACCACGGCCCCCGTGACCAGGGCCGCGGTACGGGCGGCGCTCTTCAACGGCTACTCGCGCTCTTCAACGGGCTACTCGTGCTCTTCAACGGCTACTCCGGGGGGAGCCGGGCGGGACGCCCGCGAGGCTACGGCAGGACGACAGGTCCGACCAGTCCTTACGGTGCTGAGTCCATTTCGTGACCTGCGTCCCTGTTGATCACAGTTGCGACCTCGGTCACACTGGCGCCTGCGGTGATCTTCTTCCTTGGAGGTGCGATGTCCCCACGCGCATCCGGTTCCGTCAAGCGCCTGGTCCAGGGCGGTGGCGCGGTCGTGGCGGCCGTCGCGCTGATGGCCGGGACGGCCTGGGCGTGCCCGCCCGACCTGCCCGGCGCCCAGACCAAGCAGTCCGCGTCCGAGGGCGAGGGCACCGGCGGCACCCGCCATTCCGGGCACTACCACCGGACGTCCGCCACGAGCACGAAGTCCGAGGCGATCAAGAACGTGCGGCGCGTCGGCGGCGTGAGCGACGCCAAGGGCGCCATCTCGCTGATGTTCATCGACTACGGCCACGGCCGGCACAAGCGGACGATCATGTACGCGACCGGCACGTTCGGGCTGAAGGCCTACGACGTCAGCGCCGACCCCCGCGTCCCCAGGCTCGTCGGGCAGCTGAACATGCCCGGCATGTGGGAGACCGAGGACACCGACTTCGACCCCAAGCGCAAGATCATCTACCTGTCCCGGGACCCGCGCGCGTTCGGCGGCAACACCCAGACCGGCGAGTCGGGCATCTACGTCGTGGACGCGTCCAAGCCGGAGAGCCTGCGCCAGATCACGTACGTGAAGGTCCCCGCCGGGCACACCACCACCTGCGTCAACGACTGCCGGTACCTGTGGACGGGCGGCCCCGCGAAGGCCAACTGGATGCCCGCCGACTGGGGTGGACGGCCCGTCTGGGTCACCGACGTCCGCGACCCGGCCAGGCCGAAGGTGTTCAAGGACCCGATCGACACCGGACGCAACGACGGCAAGACCGACTACACCCACGACATCCAGGTCGACTCCGACGGGGTCGCGTGGGCGTCCGGGCGCGGCGGCGTCCGCGGGTACTACACGACCGGACGGCACTACGACCCGCTGACGAAGCGGTGGCGCAAGGCCCAGGCGTGGGATCCGGTCCCGTACGCGGGCGGCGGGCTCGACGAGGCCACGACCAACTCCACGTTCATGCACAACAGCTACCGCGCGACGGGCTGGACCCGGAACCAGGCCGCCGACCCGCGCAGGTGGGGCAACGGCAAGCTGCTGTACGTCACCGAGGAGACGTTCAACGAGGGCTGCGCCAACGACGGGCTCCTCGTCATCGCGTCGCTGAAGGGCTCCTACCGGGGTGAGGGCTGGCGCTCCACGCCGCAGGACCCGTTCCGCCTCAACACCGTCGGCACGTGGGGCGTCGCGGGCAAGGAGGGCAGCGACCCGAACAGCGACGACTGCTCGGCGCACTACTTCGACGTCCGCGACGGCATCATCGCGCAGTCGTTCTACTCGCAGGGCACCCGCTTCCTGGACGTCCGCGACCCGACGAACCCCAGGCAGGTCGCCTACTACCGGCCCGAGGACGCCGCGTCCTGGCAGCCGTACTGGCACGGCCGGTACGTGTACGTCGCCGACAACACGCGCGGCGTCGACGTCCTGGAGCCGACCTTCCGCTGACCCCACCCCACACGCCACATCCCTCCACACAGAGGCCCGTCCCCCGACCCCCAGGGACGGGCCTCTGCCCTGCGTCCAGGAGGCTAGCTCCGGCGGCGGGCGCGGAAGGCGGCGACGTTCGTCCGGTTGGCGCAGGCCTCGGAGCAGAAGCGGCGCCGTCCCGCGCGGGAGGTGTCGGCGTACACGCGGTCGCACCCGTCGGCCGCGCAGACGCCCGTCCGGCCGAGGCCGTGCTCGACGATCAGCTCGGCGAGGTTCATCAGCGTCGTCGCGCGGAACCGGTCGGTGAGCCGCGACGACGGCGGCGCGTAGTGCATGTGCAGGCCGTGCGGCTCGTGGTCGGCGAGGTGCGGGTGCATCGGGACCCGCAGCATGAGACCGTTCAGCAGGGCCATCGCGTCCTCGACGCGGGCGGCCTCGAAGAACGGGCGCAGCGTCCGGCCCCAGGTGCGGAAGTCGCCCGCGTCCTCGTCCCTGAACTGCCGCCAGAAGAACTCGTTGTCGCGCAGGAGCCGGCGCAGCGCGTCGGCGGAGTCGTCACCGCCGGTGCTGGTGACGGCGTTGACCAGCGCCGCCGCCGCGGCCACCCCGTGGCTCTTGTATCCAGTGATCCGCATCATTGCCGTGGCCTCCGGTGGCATGCCATGCTGTAAACGACATCTTAGTTACAACCCTTACCCACCTCCATGGGGATGTGCGCGGTGGCGGAATGCCCACGCTGTGGCTGGCCCGAGTCCGAGGTCTACGAGGTGCTCTCGCGGCACCTGACGTCGGAGGGCGTGGTGACCTACACCCGCTGCGCGTGCGGTGAGGTGCAGGTCCGCGTGCAGCGGTTCGACCCCGGGACGGTGGTGACCGGCGGGCCCGGCGGCGGTTCCCCATCAGAGGCGTCCTAGTGGCGCCAGCGGGTGGCGGCGGCGATCTCCTCCGGGGACGCGCCGTCCAGCAGCGCGATCTCGCCGCGCCGGACGGCCGACACCGTGTCGGTGAGGGCCTCGCCGAGCGCGTCCCGCAGGACGGCGTCCCCCTCGAACGCCGCGAGCGACTCCGCCAGCGACGTCGGCAGCGGCTCGATGCCCCGGGCGGCGCGCTCCTGCTCCGAGAGCGCCGCCGGGTCGCCGCCGACCGGCTCCGGGAGCCGGAGTTCGGCGCCGACGCCGTCCCGTCCC
The DNA here is from genome assembly GCA_050698635.1 of Spirillospora sp. Classification (GTDB taxonomy): domain Bacteria; phylum Actinomycetota; class Actinomycetes; order Streptosporangiales; family Streptosporangiaceae; genus Spirillospora. The sequence continues at coordinate 249 of JBOHBY010000495.1, read as the reverse complement.
GCGGCCAGTAGCGCGGCCAGGACCAGGTACGGGTTGGCGGCGCCGTCCAGGCACTTGACCTCCAGGTTCGCCGCGCCGGACTGCTCGCCCTCCGCGCCGGTGACGAACCGCAGCGCCGCCTCCCGGTTCTCCAGCCCCCAGCAGGCGAACGCGCCCGCCCAGCTCGACGGGACGAGCCGCAGGTAGCTCGCCACCGACGGCGCCCCGACCGCGAGCAGCGCCGGCAGCCGGCGCAGGATCCCGGCGGCG
>JBOHBY010000494.1:0-2893 GCA_050698635.1 Spirillospora sp. | reverse complement strand
AGCGCGAACCTGGCCGACACGCCGGACCTGGCGTCCACCGCCGTCGACTCGCGGACGAGCCGGGTGAACCGCCCGATCACCTCGACGAGATGGTCGGGCACCTCGGCGGGCAGCCCGGCCAGGTCGGCGAAGTCGGCCTCCTGGCGGATCAGGGCCAGCTCGGCGTCCAGTTCGAGGGGGTAGTGGGTGCGGATCTCGGCGCCGAAGCGGTCCTTCAGCGGGGTGATGATGCGGCCGCGGTTGGTGTAGTCCTCGGGGTTGGCGGACGCGACGAGCAGCACGTCCAGCGGTAGCCGCAGCGCGTACCCGCGGACCTGGACGTCGCGCTCCTCCAGGACGTTCAGCAGCGACACCTGGATCCGCTCGGCGAGGTCGGGCAGCTCGTTGATGGAGAAGACGCCCCGGTTGGTGCGCGGCACGAGCCCGAAGTGGACGGTCTCCGGGTCGCCGAGCGTGCGGCCCTCCGCGACCTTGATCGGGTCGACGTCGCCGATGAGGTCGCCGACGCTGGTGTCGGGCGTGGCGAGCTTCTCGCCGTACCGGCCGTCCCGGTGCCGCCACTCGACCGGCAGGTCGTCGCCGAGTTCGTCGGCGAGGCGGCGGCAGCGCACGCACACCGGCGCGTACGGGTGGTCGTTGATCTCGCAGCCGGCGACGACCGGGGTCCACTCGTCCAGCAGGCCGGTGAGGGTGCGGATCAGCCGCGTCTTGCCCTGCCCGCGCTCGCCCAGCAGCACCAGGTCGTGCCCGGCGAGCAGGGCGCGTTCCAGGTGGGGGAGGACGGTGTCGTCGAACCCGAGTATCCCGGGGAACCGCGGCTCTCCCGATCTCATCCGGGCGAGCAGGTTCCGGCGGATCTCGGCCTTCACCGAAAGCTGGACGTGGCCGCTGGCGCGCAGCTCGCCCAGCGTGGATGCACTGGGATGTGATTCACGGGACGTGGAATCACGCGGTATGGAAGACGGCACGCGATCGACACTACGTCGCGGGCACGCGGAATCGCACCCCGCGCTTGAGGATTCGTCCGCTCCGCCGGTCCCGCCGGTGTCGCGGAGAGTGGTTGTTCGGGTTTGGGTGGATACCCCGCTGGAGGGGACACTGGAGGGGTGAGGAAAGCCCGGCGAACGAGTGAGGGAGGCGGCGCCGATGGCGCGTTTCGGTGATGGCCTGGCCCTCGGACCCGACCTGTCCAAAGCGGCCGTGTCCGCGGTGGAGCAGGCGCTCGCGCCGCTCAGCGCGGCGCCCGACCTGGTGTGCGTGTTCGTCACCGGGGACGATCCCGAGGCGGTCGAGGAGGCGGCGGCCGCGGCGGCGCTGGCGGCCGGGCCGACGGTGCTGCTCGGGTGCAGCGCGTCCGGGGTGATCGGCGCCGGGCGCGGTGTGGAGGACGCGGGCGCGGTCAGCGCGTGGGCGGCGGTGCTGCCCGGCGCGCGGCTCGACCCGTTCCGGCTGGAGACGCTGAAGGCCGACGACCGGCTCGTCGTGGTCGGCATGCCCGAGGGGCAGGACGACGACGTCGTCGGCGTGCTGCTGACCGACCCGTACAGCTTCCCTGTGGACGCGTTCGTCGAGCGCTCCGAGGACGCGCTGCCCGGCCTGCCGCTGGTCGGCGGGCTGGCGGAGGGCAGCATGCGCGGCGACGCGCGGCTGTTCGTCGGCGGGGAGGTGTACTCCGACGGCGCGGTCGGGGTCGTGATCGGCGGGCCCGTCGCCGCCGCGACCGTCGTCAGCCAGGGCGCCCGTCCGATCGGCCCCGACATGGTGGTGACGCGGGCGGAGGAGAACGTCCTGTACGAGCTGGCCGGGGCGCCCGCGCTGGAGAAGCTGGAGCAGATCGTCCAGGAGCTGCCGGAGGCCGAGCAGGAGCTCGCCGGGCGCGGGCTGCTGATCGGCGTCGCCATGGACGAGTACGCCGACGTGCACGAGCACGGCGACTTCCTCGTCCGCGGGGTCGTCGGCGCCGACACCGATAGCGGCGCCATCGCGATCGGCGACGTGGTCGACGTCGGGCGGACCGTCCGGTTCCAGGTCCGCGACGCCGGGGCCGCCGAGGACGACCTGGCCGCGCTGCTCGACCGGTTCGACATGGCGCCCGTGGAGGGCGCGCTGCTGTTCGCGTGCAACGGGCGCGGGCAGGCGATGTTCGACGACTCCGACCACGACGCCCGCGTCCTGGACCACGCGTTCGGGCCCGCCGGGGTGGGCGGCTTCTTCGCCGCCGGTGAGATCGGCCCCGTCGCCGGACGCAACCACGTACACGGGTTCACCGCGTCCATCCTGGCGTTCGGCAGGGTTGGGGAATTTGGCAGGGTTGGGGAGTTCGGCAGGGCTGGAGAGCCTGCGTGAGCGAGGTTCCGCCGTCCGAGGGCCTTGTCCTGGCGGTGGACGTCGGCGGGACGAAGCTCGCCGCCGCGCTCGTCGAACCGGGCGGGCGCATCGCCGCCTACGACCGTGTCGCCACCCCGAACCCGGCCGCTCCCGACGCCGGCGGGCTGGACGCGGAGGGGCTGTGGCGGACGCTGGAGTCGCTGCTGGTCAAGCTCGTCGCGGGCGCCGGGGACCCGGTGCTCGCCGGCGTCGGCGTGGGCTGCGGCGGGCCGATGATCTGGCCCATGGCCGAGGTGTCGCCGCTGAACATCCCGGCCTGGCGCGACTTCCCGCTGCGGGCACGTCTCCGCTCGCGGTATCCGGGGCTGCCCGTGCGTATCCACAACGACGCGATCTGCGTTGCGGTCGGCGAGCACTGGCGCGGCGCGGGACGCGGGCGCGACAACGTCCTCGGCATGGTCGTGTCGACGGGCGTCGGCGGCGGGCTCATCCTCGGCGGGCGGCTCATCAACGGCGGCAGCGGCAACGCCGGGCACATCGGGCACGTCGTCGTCGACCCGGACGG
>JBOHBY010000493.1:0-6126 GCA_050698635.1 Spirillospora sp. | reverse complement strand
GCTCGACCTCGGAGCTCCCGAGATCATCGTGAACAACGAAAAGCGCATGTTGCAGGAGGCCGTCGACGCGCTGTTCGACAACGGCCGCCGCGGCCGCCCGGTCACCGGTCCGGGCAACCGCCCGCTCAAGTCGATCTCCGACATGCTCAAGGGCAAGCAGGGTCGCTTCCGTCAGAACCTGCTCGGCAAGCGCGTCGACTACTCCGGCCGTTCGGTCATCGTTGTCGGTCCGACGCTGAAGCTGCACCAGTGCGGCCTGCCGAAGCAGATGGCGATCGAGCTGTTCAAGCCGTTCGTCATGAAGCGGCTCGTCGACCTCAACCACGCGCAGAACATCAAGAGCGCCAAGCGCATGGTCGAGCGCGGCGTCCGCGCCGAGGTGTGGGACGTCCTCGAAGAGGTCATCACCGAGCACCCGGTGCTGCTGAACCGGGCGCCGACCCTGCACCGTCTCGGCATCCAGGCGTTCGAGCCGCAGCTGGTCGAGGGCAAGGCCATCCAGATCCACCCGCTCGTCTGCACCGCGTTCAACGCCGACTTCGACGGCGACCAGATGGCGGTGCACCTGCCGCTGTCGGCGGAGGCGCAGGCCGAGGCGCGGATCCTGATGCTGTCGACGAACAACATCCTGAAGCCGTCGGACGGCAAGCCCGTCACCATGCCCACCCAGGACATGGTCATCGGCCTGTACTGGCTGACGACGCAGAAGGACGGCGCGGAGGGCGAGGGCCGCGCGTTCGGCTCGGTCGCCGAGGCGATCATGGCCTACGACCGGGCCGAGCTGGACCTCCAGGCCAAGATCCAGATCCGGCTCAAGGACATCCCGCCGCCGCGCGAGTGGATCGCGCCGGAGGGCTACGACCCCGGCCAGCCGTACCGGCTGGAGACGACGCTCGGCCGCGCCATCTTCAACGAGACGCTGCCGGACGACTTCCCGTTCGTTGACGACGAGATCGGCAAGAAGCAGCTCTCGGCGATCGTCAACGAGCTGGCGGAGACGTACCCGAAGGTCGCCGTCGCCAACGCGCTCGACGCGCTGAAGAGCACCGGGTTCCACTGGGCGACCAGGTCCGGTGTCACGATCGCGATCGACGACGTCATCACGCCGCCGAACAAGCAGAAGATCCTCGGCGGTTACGAGCAGCGGGCCGAGAAGGTGCAGCGGGAGTTCAACCGCGGCCTGATCACCGACGACGAGCGCAAGCAGGAGCTCATCGAGATCTGGAACAAGGCCACCGCGGACGTCGCGGTGGACATGGAGAAGGCGTTCCCGAAGGCCAACCCGATCTGGATGATGATCCAGTCGGGCGCCCGCGGCAACCCGCTCCAGCTCCGCCAGATCGCCGGCATGCGCGGGCTGGTCTCCAACCCCAAGGGCGAGACGATCCCGCGTCCGATCAAGTCGTCGTTCCGTGAGGGGCTGTCGGTCGTCGAGTACTTCATCTCGACGCACGGCGCCCGCAAGGGCCTGGCCGACACGGCGCTGCGCACCGCCGACTCGGGTTACCTGACCCGGCGCCTGGTGGACGTCGCGCAGGACGTGATCGTCCGCGAGGAGGACTGCGGCACCGACCGCACGATCCCGTTCGAGATCGTCGAGCGGCAGTCGGACGGGTCGCTGATCAAGCTGCCCACGACGGAGACCAGCCTGACGGGCCGGACCATCGCCGAGGACGTCGTCGTCGACGGCACGGTCATCTACCCGGCCGACACCGACCTGTCCGACGCGGTCGTGTCGCGGCTGTTCGAGGCCGGGATCGAGAAGGTCAGGACGCGCAGCGCCCTGGTCTGCGAGGCGAAGATCGGTGTCTGCGCCGCCTGCTACGGCCGTTCGCTGGCCACCGGCAAGCGGGTGGACGTCGGCGAGGCCGTCGGCATCATCGCCGCGCAGTCCATCGGCGAGCCCGGCACGCAGCTGACGATGCGGACCTTCCACACCGGCGGTGTGGCGGGCGGCGACATCACGCACGGCCTGCCGCGCGTGCAGGAGCTGTTCGAGGCCCGTATTCCCAAGGGCGTCGCCCCGATCAGCGAGGTCGCCGGCCGCGTCAAGATCGACGAGACGGAGAAGGCCCGCAAGGTCGTCATCGTCCCGGACGACGGCTCCGACGAGATCGCCTACCCGGTGCCGATGCGGTCCCGCCTGCTGGTCAAGGAGGGCGAGTCCGTCGGCGTCGGCCAGCAGCTCATCGCGGGTGCGATCAACCCGCACGAGGTGCTGCGCATCCTCGGCCCCCGCGCGGTGCAGCTGCACCTCGTCCAGGAGGTCCAGGAGGTGTACCGGTCGCAGGGCGTGTCGATCCACGACAAGCACATCGAGATCATCGTCCGCCAGATGCTGAAGCGGGTGAACATCCTCGAGTCGGGCGACACCGAGCTGCTTCCGGGCGACCTGGTGGAGCGTCCGATCTTCGAGGAGAGGAACCGGAACGTCGTCGCCGAGGGCGGGGTCCCCGCCGCCGGCCGTCCGGTCCTGATGGGCATCACCAAGGCCTCGCTCGCGACCGAGTCGTGGCTGTCGGCGGCGTCCTTCCAGGAGACGACCCGGGTTCTCACGGAGGCCGCGATGCACGCCAAGAGCGACCCGCTGCTCGGCCTCAAGGAGAACGTCATCATCGGTAAGCTCATCCCGGCCGGTACCGGCATGCCGCAGTACCGCAACGTCCGGGTCGAGCCGACCGAGGAGGCGAAGGCGGCGGTCTACTCCGTCGGTTCCTACGACGACGGCGCCGAGTACGCCTTCGGCCAGGGTTCCGGCGAGGCCGTTCCGCTGGAGGAGTACGACTTCGGCCAGTACAACCGCTGATCTGTCGGGGTCCGCGAGGGCTCGGTAAGAGGCTCAGCGAGGGAGGGCCGCCGTCCGCACAGCGCGGGCGGCGGCCCTTTCGCCTGTCTCCCGGCCGTCATGTTCCTTGACCTGCGGATATGCCAGATTTCTTGACCTTTTGCTGTGTTTTGTGGTGTTGCGGACGGGGAGGTACCTCGTCGTTGGCGATGTACGCGACGGGGGAGAGCAAGCGATGAAGAGGGTCATGACCGGGGTGTTGGTCGTCGCCGTCCTGGGGATCGGGGGAGTCGGCAGCGCGACCGCCGCCTCGCCGTCCACCGATCAGAAGACGCGCAAGGACTGCCGCACCTACTCCAGCGTCACCGAGTGCGGCCAGCAGGCCCGGCTCACCGAGAAGCAGCGCGCGTGCGTGACCACGGCGGTTCAGCAGGGCATGACCGAACGCCGCGCCACGGTGGAGTGCCGCGCCTTCACCTGAGGAATGGAAGCCGGACAGCCGGACAGGCGGACAGGCGGACAGGCGGGCTGGCGGGCTGGCGGGCTGGCGGCAGGGCAGGCATCGCTATTGACGCCTTTCTGGGGCGCATTTACTCTCACGGTGGGATCCCGGCGGTGCCGGACGACCGGATGAATTTCTGTCGCCTCCTTCGCGCTCTTCTCCTTGAGAGCGAGCTCGAAGTGGATCCGGGCACGTCCGACCCGGCCGGCACCAGCCTTCTGGCGCAGGATTCCGACGCGGGCCGCACGTACTACAACCTCTCCTGGAAGACCTGTCCGTAACGAGAGTTCCGGGCATTCATCGATATGTGTTCGGTTGTCGCGCCTCTTTCTGGAGACCCCCGATGATGATGCATGCCAGACGCAGGGCGATGGCGGTATTTGTCTTCGTCCTCGTATCGTCCTTTCTGACGGCTCCTTCCGCGTCCGCTGACCTGGTGGACTGCGGGGCGCCTGTGTCGCAGTCCTCCGACAAGTTCTCCATAGCCTTCTGGGACTTTCATGTCCGGGCGGGCGGCGATTCCACTCCGGCGGAAGGCCGGAGGACATGCCTGGTCAGTGCAGTCCCGGTGCTGGACCTTCCCGAAGGCTTCACCTACGCGATCACGGCTGTCGAGCTTCGCGGCTTCGCCGACCTGGCGACCGGGGCCACCGGGAGCGCGACGTGGGAGTACTACTTCGAGGGCTCGCAAGCTCGCCGATCGAATGACGAAAGCATTCGTGGCCCCCACTCCGGGGGCTGGATGTCGACGGAGCAGGTCCCTCTGGAGCAGTTGGTCTGGAAGCCCTGCGGCAAAGATCCCGTCCTCCATGTCAAGACCGGGCTGAGAGTGGGCTCGGGGACCGCCGACCCGTCCAAGGTCAATGCCATGGACTTTGATTCCGATCCGAGCACGTATGGCATTACGTTCCGCTTCGCCTGGAAGGCATGCCCGCGCTGAGCCGCCCTGATCCGCCCTGATCCGCTCGGATCAGACGATGCCGGCGCGGATCTCGTCGTAGAGCCGGGAGGGATCGTCGGCCAGCGACCTCTTGACGTGGGCGCTCCAGTCGTCGGCGAGCGTCTCGATCGCTCCGGCCTCGATTCCGTCCAGGCCGGCGCGGACGGCGGCGGACGGGTCGCCCTTGGGGCCGTCGTAGGCGGCGCTGAAATCGGTGTCGACGGCGCCGAGGTGCAGGCCCGTCACGAGCGTGCCCTGTTCGGCAAGCTCCACCCTTATGCCGTTGGTCAGCGCCCACTGGGCCGCCTTGGCGGCGTGGTAGCCGTTCGTGCCCGGGTAGGCGAACCACGACTGCGCGGACAACACGGTGAGGATCGCCCCGCCCCCGTTGGCCGCGAGGACGGGGGCGAACGCGCGCACCATCGACAGCGTGCCCCAGAAGTTCGTCTCCATCTCCGCGTGCAGGGCGGTCAGGTCGCCGGTGACGAGGTTCGTCCAATGGCTGACCCCGGCGTTGTTGACCAGGAGCGTCACGTCCTCGGCCGCGACCGCCGCGGCGTGGACCTCGGCGCCGTGGGTGACGTCGAGCCGCAGCGGCACCACGCCGGGCAGGTCAATGCTCTCCGCACGCCTGGCGGTCGCGTACACGCGCGCCGCGCCGCGCTCCAGGAGCTGGCGGGCGAAGAGACGGCCCAGTCCCCGGTTGGCGCCGGTCACGAGCGCGACCGCGCCCTCGATCGGAAAGCCGGTCGCTGGGAGGTTGTGCTGTTCCGCGTTAGCTGTGCTCATGTCGCGTACGGTAGAACCTACCGTTGACGTGAGAGTCAAGTTCTCCGTCCGGTAGGCGGGAAGAGGAGAGGAACGCGTGCGCATCGGAGAGGTCGCCCAGCGCGCCGGAGTCAGCGTCCGCGCGCTGCGCTACTACGAGGAGCAGGGCCTGCTCACGCCCGACCGCAGCCCGGGTGGCCAGCGCGAATACGGCGACGATGTGGTTGACCGCGTCCGTTTCTTCCAGCAGCTCTACGCGGCGGGCCTGTCGAGCCGCCGCGTCGCCGAGCTGCTTCCCTGCATCGACACCGGCACCACCACCCACGAGCAGCGCGCCATGCTCGACGCCGAGCACGCCCGCATCAGGCAGCAGATCGACAAGCTCAACATCGCGCTCACCCGGCTCGACGAGCTCATCGAGGCGGCGGAAGATCGCCGGGCGTAAGGCCGCCGCCCGGGGGCGATGAGTTCTGTCGGTTCGGCTGGTCAGATGAGGTATGCGCAGACTCATCGTCCAGGAGCTCATCACGGTCGACGGCTTCGTCGCCGGGCCGGATGGCGAACTCGACTTCTTCGACTCCGTCTCCGACTACAGCCATGTGGACCGTGACAACCTCCGGCTTCTGGAGGACGTGGACACCGTCCTGCTGGGCGCCGCCACCTACCGGATGTTCGTGGAGTACTGGCCCACCGCCGACGAGACGGTCGCGACCGCGGTGAACACCATCCCCAAGATCGTCTTCTCCTCGACCCTCGAACGGGCGCCGTGGGGGGACTGGGATCCGGCGCGGGTCGTCAAGGAGGACGCGGCGGCGACGGTCGCCGACCTCAAGCGGCGGCGGGGCAAGGACATCCTGGTCTGGGGCAGCCTGTCGCTGGCCGGCGCGCTGACCAGGGCGGGCCTGCTGGACGAGCTCCAGCTCCGCGTCGTCCCGGTCGCCATCGGCGACGGCCGGAAGCTGTTCCCGGACGATCTGGGCCGCCGCGACCTGGAACTCGTCGAGGGCAGGCTGTACCCGTCCGGGATCATCTCGACGCGCTACCGCCCACGGCGCGCCTGACCCCGGGAAGGACGATCACGGCACGGCCGGCCGCGCGGCGCGGGCGCGGTGGCGGCGGACGGCGTCGCGG
>JBOHBY010000492.1:0-2171 GCA_050698635.1 Spirillospora sp. | reverse complement strand
GTCCTCCACCTCGCGCTCCAGGTAGGAGCCGAGGAGGGGGGCCACCCACGGGCCGCTGCCGTCGCCCTTGCGCACGGCCTGCAGGCGCAGGCCGTCCCAGCGTTCGACGGTCCGGCCCGCGTCGTCGCGGACGGCGATGTCGTAGGTGTAGGTGTCGCCGTCCTGGGCGCGTTCGGTCGCGGTGTACCGGAGGGCGTTGCCCGGCTGCCGCGCGGCCTCCACCGCCGCCGGGCCGACGTGCACCCGGTCGATGCCGAGCGGGAGCAGCGTCGCGTCGGGGACGCAGACCTGGTTCCCGTGCATCAGCGCGTCCCGGGTCCCGGGGTCGCCGAGCAGCAGGTCACCGGGCAGGAACCCGGCGAACCACGGCGTCTCGGGCACCAGCGCGACGTCGGCGTCCACATGCCGGGCCGCGGCCCGGTGGAACCCGCGCAGGCGCTGGAACCTCGCCCCCTGGAACGCCACCCCGCCGTAGATCTCGGTCATCGGGTCGAGCGCGACGCCGGGCAGCCCGTCCGTGATCTGCTCGGGCGGGCCCGAGCCGACCTCGGCGCCGGAGAACACCAGCGTCGCCGTGAAGTGCTCGGCGGCGTATCCGGTCTCCTCGCTGCGGATGGTCACCCGCACCGCGCGGTCGCCGACGACGGCGGCGGCCACCTGGACCACGGTCGAACCCTCCGTCGGGACGACGATCGGGCGCAGGAACTCGGCGTCCTCGATGACCGGCGGCCCGGACCAGCCGGTGGCGGCGGTCGCCACCTGGGTCATGGCCTCCATCCCGATCACCGCGGGGAACAGCAGGTTGCCGTCCAGCAGGTGGTCGGCCAGGTACGGGTCGGTGCCCGCGTTCAGCTCGACCTCGGTGACGAGCTCGACGCCGTGGTAGCGGACGAGGGGCCGCTCCACGAACCGCAGCAGCGGCAGCGCGGGCAGGTCGTGCCGGACGGTGTCGATGCCGCCCGTCCGCCCGCTGATCACGGTGACCAGCGGGGCGTCCGGGTCGGACACCAGCCGCCGCATGATCTGCACGCCCTGGTCGGTGGTGATCGCGGTGATGCCCTCCTGGGACAGCCCCTCGACCACCGACAGCCGCTCGCCCATCCCGACCCCGGACCAGACCGACCACTCCATGCAGAGCGTCCGGCAGTCCGGGTGCCGCGCGCCGACCTCGGCGGTGAGGTCGGCCAGCCACTCGTTGGCGGTGGCGTAGTGCGCCTCGCCGCGCAGCCCGGCCCGGCCGATGATGCTGCCGAACGTGACCAGCAGTTTCAGCGTGCCGGGGTCGACGGCGTCGAGCACCGCGCGCAGGCCGTCGATCTTCGGGGCGAAGGTGCGGCGGAACGCGTCGGCGTCCAGCCCGGCGATGGCCGCAGGCTCGTTGCGTCCGGCGCCGTGCAGCAGCGCGGTGACCGGCCCGACGGACTCGGTCAGCTCCGCGACGGCGGCGCCGACCTGGTCCGGGTCGGTGACGTCGGCGCGGGCGTAGCCGACCGTGACGCCGGCCGCGGCCATCCGCTCCAGGTTGGCCGCCAGCTCCTGGTCGCCCGCCGGGTCGGACCGGCCGAGCAGCGCCAGCTTGGCTCCCGTGTCGGTCGCCACCGCCAGCGCGCACTCGGCCGTGATGCCCTTCCCGCCGCCGGTGACCAGCAGCACGTCCGAGCCGTCGAGGACGTGCTCGACCCGCTCGGCCGTCACGGGCATCGCCCGCAGGGTCGGCACGCGCCGGACGCCGTCGGCGTCGTAGTGCACCTCGGCGAAGTCGGCCGTGGCCGCGACCTCCGCCGCGACGATCTCGGCCGCGTCGAAGCCGTCGCCCACCTCGGCCGGGAGGTGCACGATGGTGACCTTTTGCCGCGGGGACTCCAGCCGCAGCGTCTTGGCCAGCCCGGCCGCGCCCCGCCCGTACTGGACGAGCACGTACCGCCCCTCCGGATCGGTCAGGGCCTGCCGGGCGCCGTCGAGGGCCGTCCCGACCTGCTCCTGGCTGACGTCCGGCGGGAGGCAGACCAGGACACCGGAGCCGACGTTCGCGCGCCCCAGCGCACGGCGCAGCGGCTCGGCCAGCGGGTGTCCCTCGGTGGCGTGGACGTGCCAGGCGCCGTTGCCCTGCGGCGCGGTCCGCGCGGGACGCGGCAGCTCGTCCAGGTCCAGCGCGAAGGGCCGCGACCAGG
>JBOHBY010000491.1:0-5322 GCA_050698635.1 Spirillospora sp. | reverse complement strand
GCTGTCGGCGGTGGAGCTGCGTAATGCGTTGCGTGGTGAGACGGGTTTGCGGTTGCCCGCGACGCTGGTGTTCGACTATCCGACGTCGCGTGCGGTGGCGGGTTTCCTGGATGGGGAGATCGCCGGGGCGGGCGGTGTTGTCGCGGCTCCGGCTCCGGTTCCGGTGGGGCGGGTGTCGGTGGATGACGATCCGGTGGTGATCGTGGGGATGGCGTGCCGCTATCCGGGTGGTGTCGGGTCGCCGGATGATCTGTGGCGGTTGGTGGCCGACGGGGTGGACGCGGTGTCGGGGTTCCCGGTTGATCGTGGCTGGGATGTGGAGGGTTTGTACGACCCGGTGCCGGGTCGTGTGGGTAGGAGCGTCGCGCGTGAGGGCGGGTTCGTGTATGACGCGGCGGAGTTCGACGCGGATTTCTTCGCGATTTCGCCGCGTGAGGCGGCTGATACTGATCCGCAGCAGCGGTTGTTGCTGGAGGCGTCGTGGGAGGCGTTGGAGCGGGCGGGGATTGATCCGTCGTCGTTGCGGGGGAGCGCGACGGGCGTTTTCGCCGGGCTGATGTATCACGACTACGGAATGGGCGGAGATTCCGCCACGACGAGCGGCGGCAGCCTGGTTTCGGGTCGAGTGGCCTACGCGCTGGGCCTGGAGGGTCCGGCCGTGACGGTGGATACGGCGTGCTCGTCGTCGCTGGTCGCGCTGCATTGGGCGGCTCAGGCGCTGCGTTCTGGTGAGTGTTCGCTGGCGTTGGCCGGTGGCGTGACCGTGATGTCCACGCCGGGAATGTTCGTCGAATTCAGCGAGCAGCGTGGCCTTTCGCCGGAGGGACGCTGTAAGTCGTTCGCGGCTTCGGCGGACGGCGCCGGATGGGCCGAGGGCGTCGGCGTGGTTCTGGTGGAGCGGCTGTCGGACGCTCGCCGTAATGGTCATCCGGTGCTGGCGGTCGTTCGGGGGAGTGCCATCAATCAGGATGGTGCGTCCAATGGGCTGACCGCGCCGAATGGTCCGTCCCAGCAGCGGGTGATTCGTCAGGCATTGGCGAACGCGGGCCTCGACGTCCGGGATGTGGACGCCGTGGAAGCGCATGGCACCGGCACCACACTCGGCGACCCGATCGAGGCGCAGGCGGTCTTGGCGACCTACGGCCGGGAGCGGGAGCGGGAGCGTCCGCTGTGGCTGGGCTCGATCAAGTCGAACATGGGTCACGCGCAGGCGGCAGCTGGCGTGGCGGGGATTATCAAGATGGTCGAGGCGATGCGCCATGGCGTCCTGCCGAAGACCTTGCATGTGGACGAGCCCACCCCGCATGTGGATTGGTCGGCGGGCGCGGTGGAATTGCTGACGGAGACGCGCGAATGGCCGGTGAACGGGCATCCGCGCCGGGCGGGTGTGTCGTCGTTCGGGATCAGCGGGACGAACGCGCACGTGATCCTGGAGGAGGCCCCCGCCGAAGAGGTCACCGAACGCGAGGACGTGACCGATGGTGTGGCGGTGGTGCCGTGGGTGATCTCGGCGAAGTCGGCCGAGGCGCTCCGGGCGCAAGCGGACCGGTTGCGCTCCTACACGGTGGCGCGGCGGCCGGAGCTGTCGCCGGTGGACGTGGGCTGGTCGCTCGCGACCGGACGCGCGGCGCTGGAACACCGCGCAGTGATCGTCACCGACGACCCCGCCTCCGGGCTGGCGGCGATCGCCGCGGGCGAACCGGCTGCGGGCGTGGTGACCGGTGTCGCTTCCGCGGGTGCGACGGCGTTCGTGTTCTCGGGTCAGGGCGCGCAGCGGTTGGGGATGGGCCGGGAGCTGCACGAGGCGTTCCCGGTGTTCGCCGAGGCTTTCGACGAAGTGTGCGCCGCGCTGGACGAGCACCTGGACCGGCCGATTCGGGATGTGATCTGGGCTGCGGCCGACCTGCTCGACCAGACGGTGTTCACGCAGGCCGGGCTGTTCGCGGTCGAGACCTCGTTGTTCCGGTTGCTGGAGTCGTGGGGCGTGCGTCCGGACTTCCTGGCCGGTCATTCGATCGGCGAGTTGGCGGCGGCTCATGTGGCCGGGGTGTGGTCGCTGGAAGACGCGGCGAGGCTGGTGGCGGCTCGCGGACGGCTGATGCAGGCGCTTCCGGCCGGGGGTGCGATGGGGGCCGTCCAGGCGTCCGAGGACGAGGTCGTCGACCTGCTCGGGGACGGGCCCGTGGCCATCGCGGCGGTGAACGGCCCGGACTCGGTCGTCGTGTCGGGAACCGAGGACGAAGTCACCCGGATCATCGACCACTTCACGGGACTGGGGCGGAAGACGACCAGGCTGCGGGTGTCGCATGCGTTCCACTCCCCGCTCATGGACCCGATGCTCGACGACTTCCGCAAGGTCGCCGAAAGCCTGGACTACGGCGTTCCCGCCGTCCCGATCGTGTCCAACCTGACCGGTGAGGTCGCCGCGTCCGAGCAGATCGGCACGGCGGAGTACTGGGTTCGGCATGTGCGGGACGCGGTGCGTTTCCACGACGGTGTCCAGACGTTGAGTGCCGAGGGCGTGACCCGGTTCGTCGAAGTGGGGCCGGACGGGGTGTTGTCGTCGCTGGTCTCGTCGGCTTTGGACGAGGCCACGGCCGTCCCGGCGCTACGCGGCGCACACGACGAATCCACCGCGTTGTTCACCGCGCTCGGACACCTCCACGCCACCGGCGCCGACGTCGACTGGCGAGCCGTGTTCGCCGGACGCGACGCCCGCCGGGTCGAGTTGCCCACCTACGCCTTCCAGCGCAAGCGGTACTGGACGGACGCCACCGCGACATCGGGCAATGTCTCGAACCTCGGCCAGATAGCGGCGGAGCATCCGCTGCTGGGCGCCGTTGTGGTGGCGCCGGACTCGGGCGGGGTCGTGCTGACGGGCCGCCTGTCGGTGGACACGCAGCCGTGGCTGGCCGAGCACGAGGTTCTGGACGCCGTGGTGTTCCCGGGCGCGGGTTTCGCGGAACTGGCGATCCGGGCCGGTGACCAGGTCGGCTGCGATGTGCTGGAAGAGCTGACGATGGAGGTGCCGCTCGTCCTGCCCGAGCATGGCGGGCTGGACGTCCAGGTCCTGGTCGGGGCGCAGGACGAATCGGGAACCCGGCCGGTGAGCGTCCACTCCCACCGGGACGGGGCGCCAGCCGACGAGGCTTGGGTGCGGAACGCCGTCGGCACACTCGGCACCGGGGCTACAGCACCGGACGCGGAGCTGGCGGTGTGGCCGCCTGCCGGAGCCGCCCCGGTGGACGTCGATGACGCGTACGCGCGGGCGTTCGCCGGGAGCTTCGGTTACGGGCCGGTGTTCCAGGGGCTGCGGGCGGCTTGGCGGCGCGGTGACGAATGGCTGGCGGAGGTGGCGTTGACGGAGGACGCCGCTGCGTCCGCCGACCGGTTCGGGATCCACCCGGCCCTGCTGGACGCGGCGTCGCACGTCCGCTGGCTGGACGACGATGGCACCGCAGGCGAGGACGACCTCCGGATCCCGTCCGACTGGCGTCGCGTCTCGCTCCACGCGACGGGCGCGACGTCCCTGCGGGTGCGGGTCGCTCCGGCGGAGGACGGTGACGGTGACGGCGACGGCGTGTCGCTCCTGATGGCCGACGAGACCGGGCGTCCCGTGCTGTCGGCGGCGGCGCTGGTGTCGCGGAAGGTCGCGGCGGAGCAGCTCCGCGCGACCGGCGAGGAGTTCGTCGACTCGTTGTTCCGAGTGGAATGGTCGCCGGTCCAAGTCTCGGATGCTGCGGCCCCAGCCACGTCCTGGACGACCTGGGACGAGGTCCAGACGGCGACCTCGGAAACGGTCCCGGGCGTCGTCGTCATGGAGTCCCGCGCGGGCGCCGACGCCGGGTCGGTTCACGCGGCCTCGCAGGAGGTCCTGGAGGTCCTGAAGGCGTGGACGGCCGACGACCGGTTCCGGGAGTCGAGACTGGTCGTCCTCACGCGCGGCGCGTCGGCGATGGACGGCAAGGAGGACGTCTCCGATCTCGCGGGCGCGGCCGTCGGCGGCCTGGTCCGCGCGGCGCAGGCGGAGAACCCCGGCGACGGTATCGTCCTGGCCGACGTCGACATCGCGGAGGTGCCGGACGTCGGCGCGATCGTGGCGTCCGGCGAACCCCAGGTGATCGTGCGCGGCCGGGTCGTGTACCGGGCGCGGCTGGCAAGGGTGCCGGTCGTCCGGCCCGGGACGACGCCGCCCGCCGCGACGTTCGGTGACCGGGGCACTGTCCTCGTGACGGGCGGTCTCGGCATGCTGGGCCGCCTGGTGTCGCGTCACCTGGTGACCGCGCGCGGGGTCCGGAGGCTGCTGCTCGTCGGACGGCGGGGCATGCAGGCGCCCGGTGCCGCCGAGTTCCAGGCGGAGCTGGCGGGGCTCGGCGCCGAGGTCACGGTCGCCGCCTGCGACGTCGGCGACCGGGACGCGGTGGCCGGGCTGCTGTCCGGGATTCCGGCGGACCGTCCGCTGACGGGGATCGTCCACACGGCCGGTGTCCTGGACGACGGCGTGATCGGCTCCCTCACCCCGGAACGACTCGACCGGGTCCTGCGCGCCAAGGCCGACGCGGCGCTGCACCTCCACGAGCTCACCCGCGACATGCGGGACCTGACGGCGTTCGTCATGTTCTCCTCCAACGCAGGGGTCTTCGGCAACGCGGGCCAGGGAAACTACTCGGCGGCGAACGCGCTCCTGGACGCGCTGGCCGCGCACCGGCGGGCGAACGGCCTCCCGGCCCAGTCGCTCGCGTGGAGCCTGTGGGCCGACGGCAGCGACATGACCGCGGGGCTCACCGACATCGACCGGGAACGCATGCGCCGGACCGGGATGATCGCGCTGACCGGGGAGCGGGGCGTCGCGCTGTTCGACGACGCGGCCGCGGTGGACGAGGCGCTGCTCGTCCCGATCCCGCTGGACGAGCACGCCGCCCGGACGAACCTGGACGAGCTCCCGTGGATGTTCCGCGGCCTGTTCCGCGGGCCGTCGCGTCCGGCGGCAAGAGTGTCGTCGAACGCCCGGCAGGTCCTGGAGAAGCGGCTCGAAGATCTCGCCGAGCACGAGCGCGACGCGTTCCTGCTGGAGCTCGTCAGCGGCCGGGTGGCGATGGTGCTGCGGCGCGGATCGGGCGGCGAGGTCGACCCGGACCGGGCGTTCAAGGAACTCGGGTTCGACTCGCTGATCTCGCTGGAGCTGCGGAACGCGCTGAACGCGGCGACGGGCCTGCGGCTGCCCGCCACCCTCGTCTTCGACCACCCGACCGCACGCGCCGTCGCCCGCGAGATCAAGACGGCGATCGCGCCGCGCGAGCACGACGTGACCCGCCCCGTGCT
>JBOHBY010000490.1:0-9274 GCA_050698635.1 Spirillospora sp. | reverse complement strand
CGCCGGCGCCGACGTCGGCGCCGGTGTCCCGGTGTACGCCGTGGTCATCCCCGGATGGATGTGCGCGGGCCACGGCACCGGCGGTGCCGCCGGGGCCGGGCCGCCGGCCACCGCCTGATGCGTGGCGGGGGAGACGGGCGCGGGACGCGGATCGGGCGGAGCGAACCCCGGCGAAACACCCGGCGACGGCGCCACGACCGGCTCGGGCGATGGCTCTGGCGCGGATCGTCCGGGCGCTGGCCCTGGCCCTGGCGCTGGCGCTGGCGTGGGACGTCCGGGCGCCGGGTCTGGCGCCGGGTCTGGCTCTGGCTCTGGGGCTGGCTCTGGCGTGGGAGGTTCCTCCGGTGGTGCCAGTGCCGGGTCGGCGCGCAGGATTCCCAGGTGCAGGTTCTGGAGCCGTTCGCCCGGCTCGGAGCCGAACTCCGCGGCGAAGAAGGTGCGCGCGTCCCGGTAGGTGGCCAGGGCCTCCGCCTGCCTGCCGCACCGGTAGAGGGCGAGCATCAGCAGGTAGCGGAAGCCCTCCCGCAGCGGGAACTCGGCCACCAGCCGGATCAGCTCGGGCACCAGCCGCGCGTGCTCGGCCAGGTCCAGCCCGATCTCGGCGGACGCCTCCAGCGCCGCCGCCCGCTCCTCCTCCAGCCGGTCCCGGGCTGCGTCGAAGAACGTGCCGGTCAGCCCGGCGAGCGCCGGGCCGCGCCACAGGTCCAGGGCGTCGCGCAGCATTGCCGCCGCCCGCGCCCCGTCACCGGTGACGCGGACCGCGAGGGCCTCGTGTACGCGGTCCCGGAAGACGTCGGCGTCCAGCCCTCCGCGCGGGATGTGCAGCGCGTACCCCGCGCCCGTCAGTGTCAGCAGCCGCCCCGGGGAACGCGGGGAACGGCCGGGCTCCAGCACGCGGCGCAATCCGGCCACGTATTTCTGGACGACGTTCGCCCCGTTGTCGGGCGGCACCTCACCCCAGACCGCGTCCACGATCGAGGCCGTCGGCACCGGCCGGTTGGGGGACAGCAGCAGCACCGCGAGCACCGCCCGCTGCTTGCCCGGCCCCAGGTCGAGCTCCTCCCCGTCCCGCCACGCGGCCGGGCGGCCCAGGATCTCAAAGCGTGGCGATGCGTCCTCGTCCGGCAGCATGACCACCCCAAACGCACCCCGTTCCAGCGCCCCCGCCGTCATTCCGCAGAGTGTGCGCAGTGACGGCAGCATAGCGACAGCGATTCCGCATCGGTATCCAGCAGCCTTTTCCAGACATCAGATGATGCCACCGATAAAGGTGTGAAAGGGGACATGGGTGCTTCACTATCGACGGCCGGGCGGGACGGCGCTGGCAACGGGGGCCGGCCTCGCACTGGTGCTCGCGTTCACCACGGCGTGTGACCTGGGCACCAAGGACGAGACCGGCGCGGCGCGGCCGAAGGCGTCGTCCTCCGCGTCCGCGAAGCCCACCGCGACAGGCACGACAGGCGCGGCCGCCGCGGCCGCCGTCCCGAACGGGATCGAGAAGCTGCGGACCGCCGAGATCCTGTCCCGCGCCCGCAAGGCGACGGCGTCCGCGCGCTACCTGCGGATGCGCGGGCAGATCGAGGAAGGCGGCGAGAAGTACAAACTCGACTTCCGTTACGCGGGGAAGTCGAAGGCCACGGGATGGTTCGCCCAGGGCACCCAGCGCCTGGAGATGACCAGAATCGGGAAGACCGTCTACCTGTCGGGAAATGACGAGTTCTGGACGTCGGTCGGCGGCAAGGGCGCCGCGCAGTTGTTCTCCGGCAAGCACGTCAAGACGAGCCTCAAGGACCCCGACTTCAAGGACCTGGCGGGCTTCACCGACCGGACGAAGCTGCTCACCGAGGCGGTGAAGTCCCTCAGCGGATGGAAGAAGGGCAAGGCGGGCAGGATCGGCACCATTCCCACCGCGGTGCTCACCGCGTCGACCGGGGACACGCTTCAGGTGGCGGCGCAGGGCCGGCCGTATGTCCTGCTGCTGGAGGGCGGCCCGAAGAACCGCGTCGAATACCTCGAATACGAGCAGCCGGTGACGGTCCAGCCGCCGCCCGCCGGGAAGGTGGTGGACGCCGACCTCCTGAGGTGAACCGCGGCCGGGCGGCGGGCGGTGGGCGTGGTTGCGGCGAGCGGGGGCGGGTTGCGGCGAGCGGGGGCGGGGTTGCGGCGTGGGCGTGCCTGGTAAGACCCAGGAATGGCCGTGCTCGTGTCCGTCCTCGCGTTCCTGATGACGCTCGCCGGAGGGCTCGCGGCGATGCGGGTACGCGACCACCGGCATCTCGTCCTCGGGCTCGCGGGCGGGCTGATGCTCGGCGTCGTCGCGTTCGACCTGATCCCCGAGTCGCTGGAGATGGCTCGGCAGCGTCCGCTCGGCGTCCCCACGCCCATGATCGGCTTCGCGGCCGGATTCCTGCTGCTGCACGTCGTGGAGCAGGCGGTGGCGGTCCACCGGGCGCACGAGGAGGAATACGCGCCGCACGTCCACGCCCATGCCCAGGCCCACGGGCACGGGCATGGCGTCGTGGCGCCAGGTGGCCCGGCGGGCGGTGTGCGGAACGGTGGTTCGGCGGGGTTGCTGGCCGCGTCGGCGCTCGTCGCGCACAGCCTGGTGGACGGCCTCAGCATCGGCCTCGGCTTCCAGTCCGGGACGGACGTGGGGATCTTCGTCGCGCTGGCCGTGATCACGCACGACTTCGCCGACGGGTTCAACACGTTCACGGCGGCCTCGCTGAACCGCGGTGACCGGCGTCCCGCCGTCGCGTTGCTCGTCGCCGACGCCGTCGCGCCGATCGCGGGCGCGGCGATCGGGACGCTCGTGGCGCTGCCGGACGCCGTCCTTGCCCCTTACCTGGGGTTCTTCGCGGGCGTCCTGCTGTACCTGTCCGCCGCCGAGATCCTGCCGGAGGCGCACAGCGTCCACCCGCGTGTGCTGACGCTGTGCGCCACCGGCCTCGGCCTGGCGGCGGTGCTCTTCACCGTCGGCCTCGCCCACTGACGCCCGCGTCCCTACGTCGGCAAAGGCAGAGGGCCGTCGCGACGAACCGCGCGACGAACCGCGCGATGTACGCCGCTCGGGTCGGCGGTGGGGGTCAGCGTGTGCCGCGCAGGGGCGCCGCGGCGAGGGCCAGCAGGCCTACGCCGACCGCGGCCCACGCGCCGAACGCGAACGCGGAGGAGTGGTCCGAGGCGAGCATTCCGAGCGTCGGCCGGGAGACCGCGATACCGATCCCGCCCAGGCAGGCGACCAGCCCGAACACCATCGCGCGCGCGGGCTGCGGCGTCACCTCGTTGGTGACGAGTTCCAGCACGGTGCTGCCCAGCGCGTACCCGAGTCCCAGCACCGGCAGGAAGAGGAACGGGCCGAGCCAGCTCGCCTGAGCGGTGGCCACCAGCGCGGCCAGGATCAGGAGGAACGCCGCGGCCAGCGCGGCACGTCGGTGAGAGGGGCGCACGTAGCCTGCGGCCAGCCCGCCCCCCAAGGACGCCACCGCGAACACGGCGTACATCCAGCCGGTGACCCGCGCCGACAGACCGAGTTCCAGCGCCAGGGGCTGGAACAGGATGCGTGCGCTCCAGCCGAAGAGCAAGAGAAGAGCGCCCAGCCACACCGCCCGGCGCACGCCCCTGAGGGCCCACGCGCCGCGCAGATCCACCAGCACGGACGCGAGCGTGGCGCGCCGTCGCTGAACCTTGATCTCCGGCAGGGTGAGCGCGAACAGGAGCGCCACGGCGGCGAGGGCGGCGGTGACGGCGAACGGCAGGCGCCGGTCCAGCTCGTAGAGGTATCCGGCCGCCATCAGGGACATCAGCACCGCCGCGCTGCCCGCGGCGCGGGTCAGCCCGAACGCCCTGGCCGGGTCGATGTCCGGCTCGTGCTGCGTGCAGATGTCATACAGGTACGCGCTCGCGATACCTGACGTCAGCGCCCACTGCACTCCCCATAGCGTCCATGCGCCGAACATCATCCAGGTCGAGTCGATCTGAGTGATCAGACCGAACGTGAGGACGGTCCCGGCGGCCAGCATCAGGTAGGAGCGGCGCCGCCCGACCATGTCCGCAAGTACGCCCACCGGAAACTCGCACGCGACCGCGACCAGCCGGAACACGGCGTCGGCTAGGACCGCGGTGGTGAGCGGGAACCCCAGGTCCAGCAGATAGATGAGGTAGACGGGAAACCAGAACTGCACTCCCAGCAGGAACTGCGTGATCAGGAACGTGCGGATGGTCCGGCTGCGCAGCGCCTCTTTCATGCGTTGTTGTCGCGGCGGAAGAACAGATAGAGCGCCACCAGCAGCACCGACATGGCGCCGGACGCGACCAGGATCGCGTCCGCCGGCTGCGACGAGATCCACTTCACGATCGAGGAGCGGCCCAGGTCGTACGCCGTCATGTCGGGGTCGGTGGCCGCCGAACGCCCGAAGTCGGTGATCGCCAGAACCGTGCCGATGATCGAGGTCACACCGATGCCCAGCAGGATCAGATCGGTGAACAGGGTGGATCTGGCCGCACGGCCCGCCGCCAGCTCGCCCAGCCGCCGGTCGCAGATCTCCACCTTGAACCGCACGGGCTCCTCCAGGACGTCCTCGTAGTCCCAGTACCCCAGGATCGCGTCCATCTCGACGCGCACCGCGCGCTTGAGCATCTTGGTCAGATCCTTGCGCTCCATGATGATCAGTTCGGCGCGCCGGCTGAGGTTCGTCAGCTGGTCCTTGAGCTGGTTCAACTCCCAGCGGCCCTCGGCGGCGGCCGAGTCCGCGAGGATCTTCGACAGTCGGGTGTCGACCCGGTCCAGCACGCCGTAGAAGACCTGCGCGTACCGCAGCGCCTCCCACTGGTCGTAGAACGGGTCCCCGGGCCGCATGCGGCCGCCCGCCCCGGTACGGTCAATGAAGGCGTAGTTCAGCCAGCGCACCAGGTAGTCCAACTCGCCGCTGAGCAACCGGTCGGCCGCCGGCCTGTCGTCCTCGGCCGTCACCACGTCCTTGACCCAGTGCCGGATCACCGGGTCGGCGCCGGGCTCGTCCGGGTCCACGATCAGGCTCCGGGTCACCCAGAGCGACTCACCGAAATCTCCCGTCACGGGGTCGTCCGAGGTCGTGGCGCGGGCAAGCACCTTCGCATCGCCGTCGGCCTTGCGGAGCAGGCGCAACACCGGAGCCAGGTAGCGCCGCACGATCGCCCGCCCTATCCGCTCCCCCAACGAGACGGCGCAGTCCCGCAGGTGGTCCAGCCGCGCCTCGAGCCCGTCCGTGGGCGCCGTCTGCGCCGGTGGGACGTCCGTCAGCAACTCCAGCAGCATCAGGCCGTGGTCGTACAGCCGGAAGACGATCTCGGTGACCGTGCCGCAAGGATCGGCGTCCGCCCACTCGCCCGGCAGGTCCCGGGCGCGTAGCGTGCCGGTGAGCACGTTCAGCGGCCGCTCGACGGCATCGTCTCCGATCGTCTTGTAGAGGTTCAGCGACCGAGTCGGCCGAGTGTGCTCCAGCACGATGCGCGGACGGTCCGCCGCCGCCTCGTCAGGGTCGGTTTCGGGCGTCGGCTCGTCCGGGTCGGGCTGGGGCACCGGCCGGGCCGGGCCGGGCTGGGGCGTCGGCTCGTCCGGGTCGGGCTCGGGCGTCGGCTCGTCCGGGTCGGGCTCGGGTACCAACTCGGCCAGCAGCGCGTCGACCGCCGGCTGCTGATCGGCCCAGAACCGCGCGTACCCGTCCGGATCGCGCAGCGACGCGCCGGGCACGGTGTAGTAGTCCACCACTACCGGGGCGAGGACTCGGAGCTGGGTCACGAGCCGGTTACCTCCAGGTGCAGAGCGCGGGCGTCCACGTTCAGCGCCCGCCCCTGAGCCGGGCCGTTGGTGACCTTCACTTTGACGAGGATCCGTCCGGGTTTCGCGCCGTCCCGGCCGGCGAGCTTATCCGGCCAGGTCAGCACGCGGGCCCGGGTGCCGCGCGGGGAGTACAGCACGGTCCGTCCGGCATCGTCCAAGAGCTCCACCAGGCCCGACTTGCCGACCGGGTCCAGGGTGACCTCCTGGGAGCCACCCGGCTCCAGCTCCGCGACGATCGCCTTGTACTCCTGGCTCTGCCGCATGGCGGCCAGTGCCTTGTTGAACTCGCGCATCACGGCCGCCGTCTGGGAGGTCTTGGGCATCATGAAGTACAGACCCTCCACCGAACGCACCAGCCGACCGTCCCGCAGGTACCCGAAGTCGGCGGAGTCGCCCGGGAACGACGGGGCGGCCACCGCGGCCTGGCCGGAGAGCAGCCCCTCGGCGAGCACGTCGATCTTGCCGTCGGCCAGCGCCCGGAACCCTTCCGCGGCGGTGTCGAACTCCACGAAGCCGCCGTGTACGGCCGATTCCAGCTCCGGCCAGTACTCGTACCCGGCGACGCTGCCCACCCGCAGCCTGGACAGATCCGCGGCGGACGAGATCCGTGGCTCGCCCCGGGCCCGGTTGTAGAACAGCACGTACTCGAAGTCGATCAGCCGGTCGGAGATCAGGAACTGGTCGCGCCTGGACGCGCTGCTCACCAAGGGGTAAACGCCCTGGGCGGCACCGGAGGTGACCTGCCGCTGGGCCAGCGTCCACGAGGAGTAGCTGATCTGTGGTGTGTAGCCCGCACGCTTCAAGGTCTCGGTGACCAGCGCGGTCAGCGGTCCGCCGTTCGGCAGTTCCGGACCCACGAACGGTGCCCAGGTACCGCTGGACACCAGGATCGGCCGGGCCGGCGAGACCGGTGAGGTGCGCAGGCCGACGGCCACGACGACGGCGGACACGACCACCACCGCGGACAGCACCAGCGCCGGTCCCCAGGAGCGCAACGGCTTGGTCAGAACGGCCAGCCGACGAGGGGTCGCAAGCACGATTAATCATGCTAACTGACAAGGTGACCCCGGCCGACAGATCTCGGGTCACAGCGTTATCGGCGAAGCAAGCAGCCGCCGCCCGAAGGCGGCGGTCACGACAGCTTCGACGGGCGGCGGTCACGACAGCTCCGGCCACGACGCGCTGCACCGGGTCTGCTCGATCCGCCGGACCCGAACGGCAACGGCGGTACTAGCACGCGGCCGCGACACCGCTGCTCCTTCGTGCGGTAAATCCTCCAGGCTCACACCTTCGTCTGATGGAAGTTCAGATAGGACCGCGACGGCGTCGGGCCACGCTGATCCTGGTAGCGCGACCCGTACTTCTCCGATCCGTACGGGTGCTCGGCCGGCGAGCTCGTCCGGAACAGACACATCTGCCCGATCTTCATCCCGGGCCACAGCTTGATCGGCAGCGTCGCCACGTTCGACAACTCCAGCGTCACATGCCCGCTGAACCCGGGGTCGATCCACCCCGCCGTCGAGTGCGTCAGCAGCCCGAGCCGCCCCAGACTCGAGTTGTGCGTGGGAATGAACGACCGTCCGGCGAGGAATTGGCCGCTGGGGGCGAGGACCTGAATACACCGGACTGGACGCGATGGGACGCGCTCGACCCCGCTGATCCCTCTCGATCGCCCCTGAAACCCTGTCTGCTTCAGGCGCCGGAGCTTGCGCTCCAGCCGGAACACAGGAAAGTGCGGTGTGAACTTCACCTGGTAGGCAAGCCCCGTGTCACGCCCATCGAGAGTGACCCGCTTGGTCCGCTTCACCGGCCTCAACCCAAGACCCGCAGCGAGCTCGTGAACGGCGTCCGAGAGCGCCTCGGACTTGTTGACGAACTCGCAGCGTCCCCGGACGTCCACGTCACCGTCCGAGTCCATCAACCCCTGGAGGAGCGCGAGACGCTGACCGATCGACCCCCGCAGATACACGTCCGGCACATGCTCGCCCGCACTGGTAAGAGTGCCGGAGAGCGAGCCGCTGTGACGTCCGTTGCGGTCCCGCTCACCGCCGACAGATGCAAGCGACAAGCCTCCCCCTCGGAACGCCCGACGCGAGTCGGTGGACCATGCCGCGAACCCGGCCGCCTCCCTGAGGGTCTGCTCGTCGCCTGCCCCAACGGCGATCTCAGCCTTCGAGGCGGTACCGTCCCCCAGCCAGACACCCAGGACATACGGGTCGACCGGCAGTTCCTGCTCCGGGTACTGCACCGCTTCAGCCAGGGCGACCTGGTGATTCAACTCGCCACGGCACCGCACCGTCCGCTCGATCTCCCGTGTCGTGCGCACGAACGAGTCCCGGCGCCCATGGTCACGCTCGCTCTTCGAGGTCGTCACCCACTGGTGTTCAAGGTCCGCCACGAGGGCGGAACCATCCGAGAAGACCACCTTCCGGCACTCCCGCCCGTACATGAAATCGGTGGCGGCGATGACGTAGGTGGGACGGCCCTTCTCATCGAAGACCTGGTCGCCGACGCGAAGACTCCCCATCGTTCGCCATCCGTCGGGCGTGGGAACGGGCGTGTCCACATCGAGAGCCTTGCCCTCGAGCCGAGCCGCGAGATCGCCCGGAAGGCCGAACAACTCATAGGTGGAGGCCAGCACGAACTCCCCGGGATGCAGCACGAACGCCTCGTCCCCGCCGACCTCGACGAGCCGCGTCAGCTCCGGCTGCTCGATGGCAGGGTCGATGTGCGGGTACTTGTGGTTCTCGAACACCCGGAAGAGCCGGTCAAGCCGCACGTCCACACTGGACGGCTGGATCATGCTCGGGTCGTACGGGTCGATCTTCACCCGTCCCGCCTCGAGTTCGGCCCTGATGTCACGATCGGAGAGCAGCACGTCAGAAAAGCTACCCGCATCCCCGCTTACCTGCAGACGCCCCCGCGCACCCCGTCCGATCCGGTACCATGTCCAAGGCGCAACGAGCCGCCACGCGGGTGTAGTTCAATGGTAGAACTTCAGCTTCCCAAGCTGACAGCGCGGGTTCGATTCCCGTCACCCGCTCCCGACGAAGGCCCAGGTCAGGGACATGATCCCCGATCCTGGGCCTTGATCATTTTCACCGTCATCACTGACGGGCAATTAGCGGGCAATTAGGCCACGGGCACCAGCGCCCCGGCCGCCCCGTCGTCATCTTCGTCGTCCTGGTCCTGCTGGGCCTGTACCAACGCGTCGAGGCCATCGGCGATGGCGCGGTCACCCTTGGCGGACCTGTGTTGGTAGCGCAGCGCGGCCCGCTCGTTGTCGTGGCCCATGCGCGCCATCGGGTTCTTGGTCGAGACGCCCATGTCCGCCGCGAGCTGGTTACCGGTGTGCCGAAGGTCGTGAAAGTGCAGGTTCGGCACGCCGAGCGCCTTGACCACGTGCTTCCAGTTGGTGACCTTGTTGAAGCCGCTGCGCCGGAGCGGACCGCC
>JBOHBY010000489.1:0-1622 GCA_050698635.1 Spirillospora sp. | reverse complement strand
GCGCCGACGGCTGCGTCGTCTGCACGCCGAACGACACGCACACCGGCATCGCCGTCCAGATCGCCGAGGCGGGCGCCCATCTGCTGATCGAGAAGCCGCTCGCCACCGACGTCGCCGGGGCGCGCCGGGCCGTGGAGGCGTTCGCGGCGGCGGGACGGGTCCTGATGCCCGCGCACAGCCACCGCTACTACGACTACGCGCGGACGGTACGGGACGTGCTTCGCACCGGTGAGCTGGGGACCGTCGACCTCGTCCGGCTGTCCATCCTCGGCGGCTGGATCTGGCCGGACTGGCGCGGCTGGATGCTCGACCCCGTCCGGTCCGGCGGGCACGCGCTGCACAACGGCGTCCACCTGCTCGACCTCGTCACCTGGTGGACCGGCGACACCCCCGAGACCGTCTACGCGCGCGGCCGCCGCCAGACCGCCGCCGAGCTGGGCATCCACGACTACCTGGAGATGACGGTCGGGTTCGCGGGCGGCGCGACGGCGGTGTGCGAGATGAGCCGCGGGCACCGTCCGGCGTCGTTCGCGCGGCGGGAGGTGATGGTCGCGGGCACCGGCGGGATCCTCACCCTTCCCTGGGACGCCGAGGCGGGGACCGTCACCGACGAGACCGGCACCGCGCTGCTCCCGCCCGGCGGCTCCGACGGGTTCGCCGCCCAGATCTCCGCCTGGGCCGACGCCGTCGGCGGGGCCCGTCCCGCCGTGACGGGCGCGGACGGCCTGCTCGCCGTGGCGATGGGCGTCGCTGCCCAACGCTCGATCGCGACCGGGCTCCCCGTACGGGTCGCCGACATCTTGAAGGGGGAAGGGTCCTGATGCGGGTGCTGAAGGTGCTGGCCTGGGGGTCGGGCGGGTTCGGGACGCAGGATCACCAGCACGACATGTACGTCCCCGCGTTCCAGGAGCATGACGGGTTCGCCGTCGTGGAGAGCGGGCTTTCCAGCCTGAGCGAGGCCGTGCGGGAGTCGGGGGCCGAGGTCGTGTGCGTGTGCGCGCCGCCGGACGAGCGCGCGGAACGCGTGATCGAAGCCCTACGCGCCGGGTGCCATGTGCTCGCCGACAAGCCCCTTGCCCTGGACGCCGCCGGTGTCGAGGCCATCGCGGCGGTCGCGGACGAGACGGGCC
Organism: Spirillospora sp.; assembly: GCA_050698635.1. Lineage (GTDB taxonomy): Bacteria > Actinomycetota > Actinomycetes > Streptosporangiales > Streptosporangiaceae > Spirillospora. Next base: position 492 of record JBOHBY010000489.1, on the reverse strand, counting down.
TGGTCTGCATGCCCGCGCACCACCACCGGTTCGGCGCCGCCGTCCAGGCCGCGAAGGGCGCGCTCGCCTCGGGACGGATCGGCCTGCCCTGGAACGTCCAGGCAGACTTCCTCGTCGACGGTGGCGACCCGTGCCCGGACGGCGAACTCGTCAACTTCGGCCTCTACCCGGTGGACGTCGTGCGCGCCCTCACCGGGCAGGCCGTCCGCCGCGTCCACGCCCTCCCGGGCCGCGAGCTGGGTCGGCTGACCGTCCTGCTGCTCGACCACGAGCACGGCCTGACCAGCACGATCACCGTCGGGCGCCTGCGCGGCACCGTGGACGCCCCCGGCATGGCCCTGCACCGGTACCGGATCAGCGGGTCCGGCGGGGTCATGGATGTCGACGCCGCGAAACCGGGCGCGTCCGTCCGGACCGTGACGGGGAACCGTGCCGCCTGGCACGGCCCCGGCACCGTCGCCCGGATGCTCACCGCCCTGCACACCGCCGTCG
>JBOHBY010000488.1:0-4126 GCA_050698635.1 Spirillospora sp. | reverse complement strand
GGGCCGGACGCCGCCGCGGCGGAACCGGGGGCGGTCGGAGCCGCGGTCTCGGGAGGCGGGATCATGGCTTCGGGTGGACGGTCCGCAGGGCCCGCGTCCTCGGGTGGAGGGCCCGCGTCCTCGGGTGAAGGGGGCGTGACCTCGGGTGAAGGCGCCGTCGGCGCGGGCGGGTCGGGTGCGGATTCGCGTGCCCGCGCCTGCCCTCCCGGCCGCTGATCGCTTTCGCTGTTCATACCGCCATAGTGCCCAGCTCAGCGCGTCCTATCCAGGGTCGGCGACCTCCGGCCGATCGGGCGAGGTGGACTACGGTGAGGCGCATGCAGACCCTCGCCGTCGATCATCCGCTCGTCGCGCACAAGCTCACCACACTGCGGGACGTCCGCACTGATTCCCCCACGTTCCGCCGTCTGTCCGACGAACTGGTCACGCTGCTCGCCTACGAGGCCACCCGCGACGTCAGGGTCACGGCGGCGACCGTCCAGACCCCGCTCGTCCCGGCGGAGGGCGTCCAGCTGGCGAGCCCGAAGCCGCTCGTCGTGCCGATCCTGCGCGCCGGGCTCGGGATGCTGGACGGCATGACGCGCCTGCTGCCCACCGCCGAGGTCGGCTTCCTCGGGATGATCCGCGACGAGGGCACGCTGCAGGCCCAGACGTACGCGACACGGCTCCCGGACGACCTGTCCGGCCGGCAGTGCTACGTCCTCGACCCGATGCTCGCGACCGGCGGGACGCTCGCCGCCGCCATCCGGCTGCTGTTCGACCGGGGCGCCGACGACGTCACCGCGATCTGCCTGCTCGCCGCCCCCGAGGGCCTGAAGTATCTGGAGCAGGCGTTCGCCGACATCTCGGCGCCCGTCCGGGTGGTGACGGCCGCGATCGACTCCCACCTCAACGAGCAGGGCTTCATCATGCCCGGCCTCGGCGACGCCGGAGACCGCCTCTACGGCGTCGTCTGAGCCCGCCCGCCCGCGTCTTCGCGCTGGCCCGGGAGCTTGATCACGATCTGGACGCGGACGTGACCTGCGATGTTCGTTCCCAGCGGGGGAGGGTACGACATCGCTACGGAACGCCAGTGCGCGTTCCCCTCCGCCGTCCCGGCACAGGGGACCGTTACGGACCGGGCGGTGCGAGCGAGCTCGAGGACACGTGATGGCTCACCAAGGGGAAGGCGACCTGCCGCGCTACACCGCGATCGGAGAGCGGCTCGCCGAGGAGTTCGAAGGGGTGCATCCGGCCGACACGGTGGACCGGTGCGTGTCCGCCGCACGACACGGTGCCGAGGAGGTCACGGGGTCGGCGCCGCCCGATCTCGTGGAACGGATCGCGCGCAGGCACCTGGAGGTGCTCGCCACGGTCGCGGCCGAGAAGGCCGAGAAGCGCCGAAGAACACGCCGATCATCTCTCGGAAACGCGCCATAGCGCTTGCTTTGCCGGTCGTACGGGCTGTGCGAAACTGAACCCGGGTCTGTGGGTCGATGCTCCGGGAGGCGCCCGTGCCGGCCAAGAAGTACATGACGTGGGTCGCCGTGGCCTTCGTGGCGTTCTACGTGATCAAGCAGCCGGACGGTGCCGCCCAGTCGGTGGAGACCGCGGCCAACGGTCTCGCCTCCGCCGCGGGCTCCCTCACCGCCTTCGTCAACGCGCTCGCCTGAGGATGCCGTCATGAGGCTCGTCACCCCCGGAGACTCCGCGCCGGCATCGGTCAACAAGTACCTGCTTCCGCACGAGAACCAGGTGATCACGGTCAGGCGGCATCCGGCCGTGCTGATGGTCCCGGTCGCCCTCGTCCTCGGCGGACTGATCATCGCGGGCGTGCTGAGCAACACCGTCACCTCCGCCATCACCTGGGTGTGGTGGGGCTGGCTGATCCTGCTCGGCTGGTTCGTCTGGCGCGTCGCGGAATGGTCCGTCGACTACTTCGTGATCACCAACCAGCGGATGCTGCTGACCACGGGCCTGATCACCCGCAAGGTCGCGATGATGCCGCTGGCCAAGGTCACCGACATGAGCTTCAAGCGGACGATCGCGGGCCGCATGCTCGGCTACGGGGAGTTCATCCTGGAGTCCGCGGGCCAGGACCAGGCGCTCACCAACGTGGACTACCTGCCCTACCCCGAGCAGCTCTACCTCGAAGTCTGCGAAATGATCTTCCCGAACAAGAACCCGGAGCCGGAGGCGCCGCTGCCGCCGCCCCCGCCTCCGCGCAGGCCGCGGGAACCGATCGAGCCGATCGAGCCGGACGACGTCCCCAGCGCCGCGGGCCCGGACGAGCACGCCTAAGCACCGGCGTGACCCGTACCCAGAGTTCAGGCGGCGCGCGCCGCGACCACACGACCGCACGTCAACCCATCGAATGGGCCGCCGTACGTCCACCCACCGGCCCATCGGCCGTACGTTCACCCACCGGCCCATCGGCCGTACGTCCACTCACCGGCCGGGCGGCCGTACGTCCATTCACCGGCCCGGCGGCCGCGCGTTCATTCACCGGCCGGGCGCCGCGCGAGCCTCTGCCGCAGGGGCCCTCCGGGTGCCGGATTCGGCGACGCGGGGTGGCCGGGGAGCGTGACCGACTGGACAATATCGGCGGTTTTAGCGATCTTTTCTGGATGGTCAGATACCGTCCGAGGGTGACAGGCGCCGCCATCGCCGGGGAGAGCACCGGCAGGGACCGGCGCGCCACGGCGGCGCGGCGGCGTCCACACGGAGGCCCTATGGACCCGACCAGGGGGTCTCTTCTCTTGTCGCTTCGTTACTCTCGATGTGCGATAACCCGCAATGTGCAATCATGTCGGCACCCCAACCGCCTGTTTACTTCCGCTAAGTGAGTCCACATGCCGGGTCCAGGCAACGTCGGCGAGCGTGTCCGCAACCTGCGGCTGACCAGACGGTTGTCGCAAGCACAGCTCGCCGGTCACGACCTTTCCGACAGCTACATCTCTTTGATCGAATCGGGTAAGCGCACTCCGACGCCGACCGTCCTGCGCATGCTGGCCGAGCGGCTCGGCTGCACCCCCGAGTACCTCGCCGAAGGCGTCGAGCCGGAGCAGCGCGCCCACCTTGAGGTACGGGAGCGCCACGCCCACCTGGCGCTGCTGCGCGGTGACCCCGTCACCGCCGAGGCCGGGTTCGACGAGGTGATCGCGCGCAGTGACGATCCCGACCTGACGTCCCGCGCGCGCTGGGGCCGGGCCCGCGCCCTGGAGGAGCTGGGCCGCACCGACGACGCCATCGCGCTCTTCGAGGAACTGCGCGAACAGGCCGAGCGGGACCCGGGCCGCGCGAGCTGGCTGCCACCGGTGATCGCGCTGGCGCGCTGCTACCACGCGGTCGGCGACCTGGGCCAGGCCGTCGCGCTCGGCGAGCGGGCCGTCGCGCGGCTGCACCAGCTCGAACTCGGCGTCGGCGAGGAGTACACCGAGGTCGGACGGATCCTGCTGCTCGCGTACGTGGATCGCTCCGATCCGGCACGCGCGCACGAACTCGGACGCAGGCTCCTGAACCCGAAGGGCGCCGCAGACGAGTCGGTGAGCGTCCATTACCAGCGGGCCAGCATTCGCGCGCTGGAGGAAGGGACGATCGGCGACTCCCTGTACTTCGCCGACCAGGCCCTGGGCGCACGGAACGACACCGGCCCGGCGCAGTCTCGTGCACGACTTTCCCTTGCCGCCGCCAAGGCGCTGCTTAGGGGTGTCCAGCCGTTCTCGGGCGCCGCACCGTCCGGCGGGGTTTCCAGCGGTGAATACGGGTTCGAACGTCCGCGTCCCGAGGGTTCGCCTGAGGCGGCGCAGGAGGCGCTGGAGCTTCTGCAAGGGACAGCCAGCCTGAATGGCGACGAGTCCATGGAGAGCACCATCGCCAGAGCGCGCGCGCTCGTGCTGATAGGTGACCTGGACGACGCCATCGCCACCCTGGAACAGTTCCTCGACACCGGGCTGGTCTTGGCTGCTCCTAGCTCCGTCGTCCTGATCCCGCCGCCTGGCACGGACGTCGCCGCACGCACTCGCGAATCCGTTCTGGCCCGTCTCGTCCTGGCGCGCGCACGCGTCGCCCAGGGCGACCTGGCGGCTGCCAAGGTCGTCCTAGGGGTCGCGTCCGAACAGCTGGTGACCCTGTCTGCCGGGCGCCC
>JBOHBY010000487.1:0-2602 GCA_050698635.1 Spirillospora sp. | reverse complement strand
GTTCGGCGGTCCGGTAGGCGGTGCCGGACGGGGCGTCCGCCTTGTCCGGGTGGTGCGTCTCGACGATCTCGACGGACTCGAAGAACGGGGCCGCCTTCTGCGCGAAGTGCATCATCAGCACCGCGCCGATCCCGAAGTTAGGCGCGATGACGACGTTGCCGGACGGCGCGTCCGCCAGCCAGGAGCGAACGGTGTCGAGCCGCGACGGGTCGAACCCGGTCGTCCCGACGACGGTGTGCAGGCCGTGCTCGACGCACCACTGGAGGTTGTCCATGACGACGCCGGGGTGGGTGAAGTCGACGACGACCTCGGCGGCCGTCAGGGCGTCACGGGAGTCGTCCTGGTCGACGGCGGCGACCAGCTCCATGTCGCCGGCCTCCCGCACGGCGCGGCACACCTCGGACCCCATGCGCCCACGCGCGCCCAGCACCCCGACCTTGATCACGTGTTCCTCCCGGTTGGCGTGGGCCGAGCCTATCGTCAGAAGCGCTTGCCGAGCTCGCGCGCCTCCGCGTGGGCGGCGCGGCGCCCGGTCTCGGCGTCGGCGGTGGCGAGGTTCGGGCGGAACTCGACGGTGCTGATGTCGGTGATCCCGGTCCAGCGCAGCCAGCCGTCCAGGAACGGCGCCTGGTGGTCGGCGCCGAACGAGGGCGGACGGCCCACCCCGTACACGGCACTGGTGTAGAGGACGGCGGCCCTCTTGCCGGTGAGCAGGCCGCTGTAGCCCTCTTCAGGGTCGAAACCGAAGACCCAGCCGGGCTGGGACACGACGTCGATGAACTGCTTGAGGATGTACGGGACGTTCGTGTTCCACATGGGGACGCTGAACAGGTACCGGTCGTAGGAGTCGTAACGGTCGAAGACCCGGCGGGCGGCCTCCCAGGCCCCGACCTGGTCACCGGTCAGCTCCTCCCCGGCGAGAACGGCCATCTTGGCGGTGGCGGCGGCGGGGCCGAACTCGGGGAGCGTGCCGTCCCACAGGTCGTGGTGGTCGACGACGTCGCCGTGGGTCTCGCGGTAGGCGTCAAGGAAGGCTCCGGCGAGCGCCAGGGACTCGGACTCGGCGCCCCGGGGAGACGCGGAGATGTGCAGCAGGCGGGACATGAGGGGTTCCTCTCCACAGACATACGGACTAAAGTCCGGTTACCTCTCCGGGAGGCTACCGGACCCTGGTCCGCTTATCAAGGGGAGGGTGTCAGGACGTGAAGTCCCGGTCGCCCACCGGGCCGATGACCGTCAGCGCCTGCGGCGCGGCGAGGACCTCGCCCGCGACGGCGCGGACGTCGTCGAGCGTCACGGCCTCGATGCGGGCCAGGACCTCGTCCACGGGCAGCAGCGACTCGTACACCAGCTCGCTCTTGCCGATGCGGCTCATGCGGGAGCCTGTGTCCTCCAGGCCGAGGACCATCGCGCCGCGCAGCTGGCCCTTGCCGCGCTCCAGCTCCTCGTCGGTGAGCCCGGCGCCGCCGGCCTTGTAGAGCTCGTCACGGCAGATCGACAGGACCTCCTCGGCCTTGGCGGGCTGGCAGCCCGCGTACACGCCGAAGATCCCCGAATCGGCGTACTGGGCGGTGTAGCTGTACACCGAGTACGCCAGGCCGCGCTTCTCCCGGATCTCCTGGAACAGGCGCGACGACATGCCGCCGCCGAGCGCCGCGTTCAGCACCCCGAGCGCGAACCGGCGGTCGTCGGTCCGGGACACGCCGGGGCCGCCGAGGATGATGTGGGCCTGCTCGGTGTCCTTGTCGATCACGACGTTGCGCGGGTCGACCGGGGCGGGCGACCCGTCCAGGCGGGGCGGAGCGGGCTCGGCGTCGCCGGTCAGGTGCCCCGCGAACGCGCGGGAGACCAGCCCGACGACCTCGTCGTGGTCGATGTTGCCCGCCACCGACACCACGAGCTGGGACGGGACGTAGTGCTGCCGGTAGTACCCGTGGATGCGGTCGCGGGACAGCGCGTTGATGGACTCCTCGGTGCCGAGGATGGGACGTCCGAGCGGGGTGTCGCCGTAGAGCGCGATGGCGAACTCGTCGTGGATCAGGTCGCCCGGGTCGTCGTCGCGCATGTGGATCTCTTCGAGGATCACGCCGCGCTCGGCCTCGACGTCCTCCGGACGGTTCACCGACGCCGCGACCATGTCCGACACGACGTCCACGGCGAGCGGGAGGTCGGAGTCGAGGACGCGGGCGTAGTAGCAGGTGTACTCCTTGGCCGTGAACGCGTTGAGGTCGCCGCCGACCGCGTCGACCGCCGCGGAGATCTCCAGCGCCGACCGCCGCTTCGTGCCCTTGAACAGCACGTGCTCCAGATAGTGGCTGGCGCCCGCGTCGGCGGGGGCCTCGTCGCGGGAGCCGACCGCCGACCAGATGCCGAACGCGGCGGACCGCACGGTCGGCATCGTCTCGGTGATGATCCGGAGCCCGCCGGGCAGGACGGTGCGCCGCACCGAGCCGGCCCCGTCGGTGTGGATCGTCGTGGTGGTGCCGGGCTCCTGCGCCCTCGCCGGCAGGGTCACGTGTCGCTCACATTCCGTAGAAAGCACGCCCGGCCCGGCCATGGGTGGCCGGGCCGGACATCGTCAGCTGGGGATCAGGAGTTGCGC
>JBOHBY010000486.1:0-5906 GCA_050698635.1 Spirillospora sp. | reverse complement strand
CGGCGCCCGGCATCCCGGCGCCCGGCACACCGGGACCCGGCGCGGCCGGCTGCGCGGCGTGGCCGGTGCCCGTCTCGAAGCCCTTCATCCGCTCCAGCACCCGCTCCGCCGTCGGCGCCGCCATCGTGTCGACGATCTGCCCGTCGGTCAGGAACAGCACCTGGTCGGCGTACGCGGCCGCGGACGGGTCATGCGTCACCATCACGATCGTCTGCCCCATCCGGCGGACCGAGTCGCGCAGAAAGCCCAGCACCTCGGCGCCGGACCGCGAGTCGAGGTTGCCCGTCGGCTCGTCCGCGAAGATGATCTCCGGCCGGGCGGCGAGCGCGCGGGCGCACGCCACCCGCTGCTGCTGCCCGCCCGACAGCTCCGACGGACGGTGCTTCAGCCGCGGCCGCAGCCCGACCGTGTCGATCACCGCGTCCAGCCACTCCTTCTCCGGCCTACGGCCCGCGATGTCCATCGGCAGCGTGATGTTCTCCAGCGCCGTCAGCGTCGGGACCAGGTTGAACGCCTGGAAGATGAAGCCGACCTTGTCGCGCCGCAGCCGCGTCAGCTGCTTGTCCTTAAGCCGGGACAGCTCGGTGTCGCCGATGAAGACCGCACCGGAGTCGACCGAGTCCAGGCCCGCCATGCAGTGCATCAGCGTCGACTTCCCGGACCCGGACGGGCCCATGATCGCGGTGAAGCGGCCGCGGGGAATGCCGACCGTGACCCCGTCGAGCGCGACGACCTGGGCGTCGCCGCGCCCGTACACCTTCGCGATCTGCTGGGTCCGTGCGGCGAAGTCGCCCGCCCCGGGCGCGGTCCGCGCGCCGGCGGTCGATGGGGCGGTGTTCGTCACGTGAGACTCCCAAGTGTGAGTGAGCAGGATCCGCCGGACCGCGCCATGCCCCCGGCGCTCCGACCTTCAAAACTGTAGAAGCCGGGCGACCACGTGTGATGCAACCCAGGAACGGACTTGCCGGTCCACCCCAGGTGCTAGACAGGGCCCTCCGGTCGTCCCAGCGGAGTAGACCCGATCACCCGGAAGACAGGGTCGCGCCGGCCCCGCGCCCCGGGTTCCCGCCACCCGACCCGGCCCCGCACCGAGCCCCCACATGCGGCGAAGCGCGCGGGGACCTCGTCCACCGCGCGCGAAAGCCTCAGGGACGCCCCTGAGCGGCCGTTGAGGGTCAGCCCTGACCCGGGCGGCTCAGACCCGTCTCGTACGCGTACACGACCGCCTGCACCCGGTCACGCAACCCCCGTTTCGCCAGGACGTTCCCCACATGCGTCTTCACGGTCGTCTCGCTCACCACCAGCTCCGCCGCGATCTCCGCGTTCGACTGGCCCCGCGCCACGTGCGACAGCACCTCGCGCTCCCGCTCGGTCAGCGTGTCCAGCCCCGGCGGCGGCGACGCGTCCCGCACCGCCGGCAGCCGCGTCGCGAACTTGTCCAGCAGCCGCCGTGTCACCGACGGCGCCACGATCGCGTCGCCCGCCGCGACGATCCGGATCGCCTGCACCAGGTCCTCCGGAGGGGAGTCCTTCAGCAGGAACCCGCTCGCACCCGCCCGCACCGCCTCGATCACGTACTCGTCCAGGTCGAACGTCGTCAGGATCAGCACCCTCGGATCGTGCGACGCCGCGCCCTCCCGGATGATCCGCCGGGTCGCCTCGATCCCGTCCACGCCCGGCATCCGGATGTCCATCAGCACCACGTCCGGCAGCAGCGACCGCGTCAGCTCCACCGCCGCCGCGCCGTCCCCGGCCTCGCCCACCACCGCGATGTCGGTCTCCGCCTCCAGGATGAGCCGGAAACCCGTCCGCAACAGCGGCTGGTCGTCCACGAGCAGCACCCGCACCGCCGCCATCACGCACCGCCTTCCCGGGAGACGCCACCCCTACCCCACGGCCCGGCGGGGCGGCCCGCCCGGCGCGCCGTCCCGGCGCGTCCCGATCCGTCCATCGTCCCCGCTCCTCGCCTCACAGCGCCCCTGCGGCGCTCCCGCCCAAACCTACGACGTCCCACGACCTCACGGTCCCACGACCTCACACCTTGCGACCTCACGGATCCACGGCCTCACGCCTCCAGCGGGAACCGCGCCCGCACCCCGAACCCGCCCCCCACCCGCGGCCCGATCTTCAACTCGCCACCGTACAGCGCCACACGCTCGTACATGCCGACGAGCCCGTGGCCCGCGTTGTCGCCGTCCTCGCCCATGAACGTCGCCGTGCCGCGCCCGTCGTCCTCGATCTCCACCGTCAGGTCCCCGTCCCCGTAGTACAGCCGCACCCACGCCCGCGCCTGTGGCCCCGCGTGCTTCAGCGTGTTCGTCAACGCCTCCTGGATCAGCCGGAACGCCGCCACGTCCACCCCCGGCGACGGCGGCCGCGCCTCACCCTCGATCCACAGCTGCACCGACAGGCCCGTCTCCCGGACGTGATCCAGCAGCTCACCGAGGTCGCCCAGGCCCGGCTGCGGCGCCAGCTCCCGGCCCGGACGCTCCGGATCCCGGTCCGTCCGCAGCACCCCCACGATCCGCCGCATCTCGCTCAGCGCCGTCCGCCCGACCTCCTCGATCGTCGACATCGCCTCCCGAGCGCTCCCCGGATCCCGGTCGATGATCCGCCGCGCCGCGCCCGCCTGCACCGTCATCACGCTCACATGGTGCGCCACCACGTCGTGCAGCTCCCGCGCGATCCGCGACCGCTCCTCGATCCGCGCCGCCCGCGCGTCGGTGCCCCGCGCCCGCTCCAGCCGCGCCGCCCGGTCCTCAAGCTCCGCGAAGTACGCCCGCCGCAGCCGCAGGTTCCGGCCGAGCACCCATACCCCGATCAGCAGGACGAAGTTCGTCATCATCTCCACCAGCGACGTCTCCACCGGCAGGATCATGAGGTACACCAGCAGGTGCGCGAGCGCCAGCAGCCCGCCGACCGCGCTCTGCGCCAGCCCCCGGTGCGCCGCGACGCTGTAGATCGCGATCAGGTACGCCAGGACGTCCGACGCCGACGGCGGATACCCCGCCACGCCCAGCACCATCTCGCCCGCGATGACCCACAGCAGCACCGGAAGCGGATGGCGCCGCCGCCACCGCAGCGACATCGTCACCGCGACGACCAGCAGCACGCCCCACACGTCCGGGTCGCGGAAGTCCTCGAACCCCTCGGTCTCCGGAAGATCCTGCAGAAGCAGCTGCGGCAGCCCCACCAGCAGCAACCCGACCGCCAGCAGCGTGTCCGCCGCCAGCGGACGCTCCTGGAGCCTGGCGCGGAGGGAATGGAGACCACGGATGCGGGGTGACACGACTCTCACCCTAGGAGGTCGCGCCAGGTCGTGACCCCTCCTGAACGCGGATCCGCAGTCCTCCCCAAGGAGGACGCCTCCACCTCCGCGATCCCCCTGCCGACACCGCCTCGCACCCCCTCAAGCCTCCCGCCACCCCTAGCCCGCCACACCTCGGCCGCACCCGTCCCGCCGTCTCCGGGCCGCGCTCCGCGCGCACCCCGGCCGCGACCCGCGGACGGTGTGGCGCCTCAGAGATCGTCGCGTTCCCGTGCCGCGGCCTGCGTCCCGGACGTGCCCTCCAAGTCCGCGGGCGACGGACGGCCCACCGGCGCCGACGGCAGCGGCGGGGGAGTACCACCGAACTCCGGGCACCGCTCCCTGTGGTCACACCAGTCGCACAACCGGCCCGTGCGCGCCCGCCACTCGCCGGTGTCCATCGCCCGCCGGATCGCCTCCCACAGCGCCTCGACCTTCCGCTGCGTCGCCCGCAGATCCGCCTCGTCGGGCTCGTAACGCAAGACCTCGCCGTTGCCCAGATACATCAGCTGCAGCAGCCGCGGAACCCGCCCCTGCGACCGCCACAGCACCAGCGCGTAGAACTTCATCTGGAACAGCGCCCGCGCCTCGAAATCCGCGCGCGGCGCCGTCCCCGTCTTGTAGTCGACGATCCGCACGTCACCGCTCGGCGCCACGTCCACCCGGTCGATGTAACCCCGCAGCTTCAACCCCGAATCCAGCACCGTCTCCACGAACAGCTCCCGCTCCGCCGGCTCCAGCCGCTGCGGATCCTCCAGCGTGAAGTACCGCTCCACCATCCGCCGCGCCTGGCCCAGCCACTCCGCCCGCTCCGTGTCTCCGCCGTCGCCGTCCTCGAACAGCCCCGCCAGCTCCGGCTCCGCCTCCAGCAGCCGATCCCACTCCGGGAGCAGCATCTCCAGCGCCGCCGACGCCGTCCGCCCGCCCCGCGGAAGATCGAACAGCCGCTCCAGCACCGCGTGCACCAGCGTCCCCCGCGCCGCCGCCGCGCTCGGCCGCTCCGGCAGCCGGTCGATCACCCTGAACCGGTAAAGCAGCGGACACGTCATGAAGTCGCTCGCCCGCGACGGCGACAACGACCCGACCACCTCCACGCCCGCAGACCCGCCCCCGCCTCCGACGCCTCCTCCGACGCCTCCTCCGACGCCTCCTCCGGCGTCGCCTCCGACGCCTCCTCCGGCGTCGCCTCCGACCCCGCCTGCGACCTTGCCGCCCGCGGACGGAACGGACGTCTCACTACCCGCCTCGGTCGTCGTCATGGCACAGCACACTAGGCGACACCCCCGACGAAATCCCGCACCCCGCCGCACCCGCCACGGCCCGTCCCGGCGCCCCCGTACCTCGCACCTGCCGCCGGACCACGGCGGCAGGGCCGTAGCATCGGTGACGTGACACACAGCGCGCCCCCGACCCAGGGCAAGACGCCCGCCGGCGACCCCGGCCCCGGCCCCGACCCCGGCCCCACCGCCAGGCCCGGCCTCCTCATGGGCCGCATCCTCGGCGTGCCCGTCTACGTCTCGCCCAGCTGGTTCCTGGTCGCCGTCCTCGTCACCGTCATGTTCGAAGGACAGGTCAACGACGTCGTCGAACGCCCTCTCAGCTACCTCGTCGCGTTCACCTACGCCGTCCTGCTCTACGGCTCGGTGTTCGTCCACGAGCTCAGCCACGCCGTCACCGCCCGCGCGTTCGGCCTGCCCGTCCGGTCCGTCACCCTCCACGTCCTCGGCGGCGAGACCGCCATCGAACGCGAGGCCCCCACCCCCGGACGCGAGTTCCTCATCGCCTTCGCCGGGCCCCTCACCAACCTCGTCCTCGCCGGGCTCGGCCTCGCCGCCCGCGCCACCCTCCCGCTCTCGGACGTCACCCTCCTGCTCGTCGACGCCCTCACCTTCGCCAACCTCCTCGTCGGCGTCTTCAACCTCCTGCCCGGACTGCCCCTCGACGGCGGACGCCTCGTCCGCGCCGCCGTCTGGAAGGCCACCGGACGCAGCCGCAGCGGCGCCATCATCGCCGGCTGGGTCGGCCGCGGCGTCGCCGTCGCCACCCTCGTCGCCGGCGCCTTCCTCGCCACCTACAGCACCGGCGAGGACGGCGGCATCGGCTGGCTCGCCCTGCTCTGGTCCGCCCTCGTCGCCTCCTTCATCTGGGTCGGCGCCACCCAGTCCATCCGCGCCGAACACGTCCGCGACCGCATCCCGCTGCTGTCGGCCCGCCGCCTGGCCCGCCGCGCCACCCTCGTCACCGCCGACGTCCCCCTCGCCGAGGCCATCCGCCGCGCCCGCGAGGACCACGCCGGCGCCATCGTCATCGCCGACCACGACGGCAGGCCCCTCGGCCTCGTCAGCGAGAAGGCCGTCACCGCCACCCCTGAGCACCGCCGCCCCTGGGTCAGCGTCGGCGACCTGTCCCGCGGCGTCAACGACCAGGTCACCCTCCCCGCCGACATCACCGGCGAGGAGCTCATGGACGCGCTCCGCCGCGCCCCCGCCTCCGAGTACCTCCTCGTCGAACGCGACGGCCGCGTCTTCGGCGTCCTCGCCACCACCGACATCGACCGCGCCTTCGCCGGCATCTGACCCCCGCCGACCCCGGCCACGAA
>JBOHBY010000485.1:0-22133 GCA_050698635.1 Spirillospora sp. | reverse complement strand
GCGTCGCCCGCGCTCGACCTGCGCCTCGGGCTGCCCGACGACGGCACCGCCCCGTCCGGGACGACACAGCGCCAGGCGTACGACCTGCTCGCGGACGGCTTCGGCCCCGGCGTCAACGGCCCGCTGACCCTCGTCGTCCAAACACCGCACAACGGCAGCGGCAACGGCAACGCCACGAAGGACGCTGCGGAGCGCGTCGCCCAGACCGTCACGTCCATGGACGGTGTGGCCGCGGTCAAACCGCCGGTTCTCAACCCGTCCGGCGACACGGCGCTCGTCGGCGTGATCCCGGCCAGCGCACCGACCTCCAAGGCGACGGAGGACCTCATCAAGGACATCCGCGACCGGTTCCGCCCGCAGAGCGATGCCTCCGCGACCGTCGCCGTCACCGGGCAGACCGCAATCGACATCGACACGTCCGGCAAGCTCACCGGTGCGCTGCTCCCCTATCTGGCGGTCGTGGTCGGGCTGGCGTTCGTCCTGCTCACGCTGGTTTTTCGCTCGCTCCTGGTCCCGTTGAAGGCCACCGCCGGGTTCCTGCTGAGCGTCGCCGCCACGTTCGGCGCGGTCGTCGCGGTGTTCCAGTGGGGGTGGCTGAACGGCCCGCTCGGCGTCCACGCGTCCGGCATCATCGTCAACCTGCTGCCCATCATGCTGATCGGCATGGTGTTCGGGCTCGCCATGGACTACCAGGTCTTCCTCGTCACCCGGATGCGCGAGGAGTACGTGCGCGGCGCCGGACCCGTCGACGCGGCCGTCGCCGGTGTCGCGCACGGCGCCCGCGTCGTCACCGCCGCCGCCATCATCATGATCAGCGTGTTCGCCGGGTTCATCCTGTCCGCGACCCCGATGGTGCAGTCGTTCGGGTTTGCGCTGGCCGCCGCCGTGTTCTTCGACGCGTTCGTCGTCCGGATGACGATCGTGCCCGCCGTGATGGCGCTGCTGGGCCGTGCAGGATGGTGGCTGCCCGCCCGGCTCGACCGCGTCCTGCCCCACATGGACGTGGAGGGCGCGAGGATGACCGCGCCGCGCGAGGTGCCAGTAGGCTCCTCACCGGCGAGCTAGCGAGAGCCGAGCTGGTGGAAGGGCTATGCGACGGCTAGGGAAGGGCTGGGAATGGCGGCGCCGAAACAGGGTCTCCGCGAACTGAAGAAGGCCAGGACCCGCGCCGCGATCCAGACCGAGGCGCTGCGCCTCTTCCGCGAACGCGGCTACGAGTCGACGACCGTCGAGCAGGTCGCGCAGGCGGCGGAGGTCGCGCACACCACCGTCTTCCGCTACTTCCCGACCAAGGAGGACCTCGTCATCACCGACGAGGCCGACCCCGTCTTCTTCGCCGAGCTCCGCGCCCAGCCCGCCGATCTGACCCCGGTCCAGGCGCTGCGCGCCGCGATGCGCGCCGTCCTGGACGCCGCGTCGCCGGACGACATCGCCGAGGGGCGCGACCGGACCGTCCTCATCCTGTCGGTCCCCGCGCTCCGCGGCGCGGCCTTCGCGAACTACGTCGAGACGATGCGCACGGTCACCGCCATCCTCGCCGAACACTCCGGCCGTCCCCCGGACGACGTCGCGATCCGCACCATCACCGGCGCCGCCTTCGGCATCATGCTCGACCTCATGCTGCGCTGGTCGGAAGACCCGTCCCTGAACCTCCCGCAAGCCCTGGACGAGGCCCTCGCCGTCCTCGACCCCGTCCCCTTCCCTTAGGCACGCCGGCGAGGAGCTATCCGGCGACCCGTGTCCGCGCCACCGAGGTGACCACCGATGAAAGCATTCGCGGCAGGCGACTTCAGCAAGGCCACAGCACAGGTGTATTGCAGCTGATCCAGCCGATCCAGCTGATCCGCCGACCCAAAAATCAGAGTGGGCAGTCGCCGTGGTGCGTGGGGCCCGTCGTGTAGAGGAGTTTCTTGGCCAGAACCTCGGCGGCTACGCCCATGCCCATTTCCAGCCCGGCCTGGTTGCTGAACTGGAAATGGCTGCCGCCGACGACCCGTGACCGGCCTGCATCCGCCGCGGCCTCGGAAAAGCTTCCGAACGTGCGCCGCATCGGCTGACCCGTGGACGGATCGATGGGCGCCGAATCGGTCACATGGGTGAACGAGACGCGGTCGGCACAGAAGAAACCCGCCAGGACGGCCGCAGCGGCGGCGCTGAACGAACTGTGCCCAGAAATGTACTCGGGTGTGCCGCCCGCGCTGCCCGCACGCGCTTTCCAGCCGGTGTCCTGCTCGGTGCGTGAATTGCCGTCGGTGTCGGCCTGCTGGATCGCCGTCTCCGGTCGCCAGTGCCGATGCACGTATTTGGTGCGCACGGTCGGGATCGAGGCGTCGGAAAGCGCGGCGCCGAGCAGTGCCGCCAGCCGGGCCTGGTCGGGGAGGGAGCGTTTCGCGGCCACCTCCAGCGCGATTTTCAGCCATTCGCCGGGCGGCTGCGCCGACCCGGCGGGCAGCGACCAGTACCGGTAGAGCGCGACCTTTGCAGAGTCGGCGATCCTCGCGTCGCCGACCAGTTTGACCTCGGCGAACGCCGCCGCGTAGTCGAGGCTGGTGAGCGCGGGCGGGCCGGGGGCGACGTAGCGTCCGGCGTCGGCGATCGCGAACGGGACCATGGCGCGGTACTGGACGCCCGACCACGCGCGCGGGAACACGCCGGGCCCGGAGCCGCCGGGCTGGGTCTCGTCCGGACGGGACCCGTCACCGGCCCGGACGTCGAGAACATACGCGCCCACCGCCGCGCCCCATTCCCGGCCGGCGGAGACGCCTGGCCCGGAGCCGAGCTTGGCGAGATCAGCGGACAACTGCTCGTCGAAGCGCGCGGCACGGTCCGGATACAACCGGCTGAGCACCGCATGAGCCGCGGCCACCGCCGCCGCCTGCCGGTCACCCTGCCGTGGGGCGCCGTCCGGCGACTTCAGCAGATGCGCACGATCACGACGGTCATGCCGTGCCGCGATCCCGTTGACCGCGTCGTATAGGGCCGCGTTCACCATCGCGTACGAGCGGGCCGCGTCGGTGTCGCTCGCCTGGGTGGCGCGCACCGCGTCCAAGGCCAGGCCGTTCCAGGTGGCGACCGGCTGGATGTCGGGCGCTCGCCGTCCGTCCGCCGCGACCGGCTGGACGCCACCCGCCACGACCCCGAACATGACGCAGACGAACAGGAACAGAAGCCTTCGCATTGCGTCCCGCCTCACCGTCACCGTGCAGACCACGGAACGAGCGGACCACGCGCCCACCCAGGCGGGCAAGACCCGGGACCAGGGCCCAGGACCAATCAAACGCAACCCTGGGTTGCGCATTACCCCCATCCATGGTTACGGTTGTCACGCAACCACAGGTTGCAGATTCATCCGGGAGCGAGCGAGGAGACCGACTATGAGCATCGAACATGAGATCCTGATCGAGGCGCCGGTGGACGTGGTCTGGCGGACGGTCACCGAGCCGGACCAGATCGCCCAATGGTTCAGCGACAAGGCGGAGATCGATATGCGGTCGGGCGGCACGGGAACGCTGACCTGGATCGACAAGAAGACCGCCCGGCAGGAGCATGTCCCCATCGTCGTGGCGGCCGCCGAACCGCCGCACCTGTTCTCCTACCGCTGGGGCAGTCCGGAGGGCACGCGGCCGGGCGAGGGCAACTCGACCCTGGTCGAGTTCAGGCTCGTCCCGGACGGCGACCGGACCATCCTGCGCGTCACCGAGACCGGCATGGACGACACCGGCTGGACCGACGAGCGCAAGACCGCCTACATCGACGACCACAACGCGGGCTGGTCCATGCACCTCCCCGACCTGGCCACCTATGTGAAGACCGGGGTCTCGCCCAAGTGACCGACCACGACGAGGAGCTGCTCGCGGCGGTGGCGGAGCCGAGCCGCCGCAGGCTCCTCGACGTGCT
This sequence comes from Spirillospora sp., assembly GCA_050698635.1. Classification (GTDB taxonomy): domain Bacteria; phylum Actinomycetota; class Actinomycetes; order Streptosporangiales; family Streptosporangiaceae; genus Spirillospora. The sequence goes on along the minus strand of JBOHBY010000485.1, from coordinate 18,236 downwards.
GCTCGCCAAGGGCGAGGCGACTCCGACCGCGCTCGCCGCCGAACTGCCGTTCACGCGGCAGGCCGTCGCGAAGCACCTGGCCGTCCTGCAGAGGTCCGGGCTGGTCACGGCGCGGCGGGACGGCCGGGAGGTGCGCTACACCGTCCACCCCGGGCGGCTGGACGAGGCCGCCCGCGCCATGGCGGACGTCGCCTCCCGCTGGGACGCCCGGCTCCAGCGGATCAAGGCGCTCGCTGAGTCCGCCCACCACGAGGCTCAGCGGGAGCCGCAGCGGCCGGTCCCCCAGGAGCAGAGCCATTGACGCTCCGGCTCCGCGATCTCGGCCGACCGGCGGCGGCGCCGGCGACGCACAGCACGGCCGCCGCCGCCGCGACCGTGGCCAGACCGAAAGCCGTGCGCATGCCGGTCAGGGTGTAGTCCGACAGGGCCCAGACGGTGGTGGCCGGGGCCGGGCCGAGCGAGAAGCCGAGCTGGCGGGCCAGGCTCTGCGCCGCCCCGGCCGTCCCCTGGAGGTGCGCCGGGGCGTTCGCCATGAGCATCGCGGAGCTCGGCCCCGCGAACAGGCCGGTGCCGGCGCCGATGACGGCCAGCCGCCAGCTCAGGTCGGCGGCGTGCCAGCCGGTGCCGACCGGGACGAGCAGCAGTACCCCCACGGTCATGATCACCGCGCCCGCGAGCGCCGTCCGGGCCATTCCCCAGCGGTCGCCGAGGAAGCCGCCGAGCGGGCCGACCGCGACCAGCGCGACCGGCATCGCCAGGATCGCCGTCGCGGTGGCGACCGGCGACAGGTGCAGAGTCCGTTGCAGGTAGAAGGGCACAAGGAACTCCGCGAGCGAGATCACCAGCGCGTTCAACATGATCGCCTGCACGGGACCGGCGGCCACCAGGGCCCGCAGAAGGGCGCGGACGGGCTCGCTACTCCTCGTCCGCCACCAGACCGCCAGCAACGGAACGCCCACCAAGGCGAGAGCCAGCCAGGCAACACCGTGGCTCGCCGACAACGACAGCGCGAGCAGCAGAGCGACCGCCGCCGCGCCGAGCAGGGCCGTCTCCGCCAGGAACCTGGAGGGACGGTTCGCCCCCATCGGCGACGCCCCGGACGCCGTGTCCGCGCTGGAGATCTTCGCGCTGCTCCTGAGATCAACATTCGTCGCCGGCGGGTAGGAGTCACCCGGCCACCCCCGTTCGGGGGTGGCGTGGGTCACTGGCCATGGCCAACGATCCTTCTTACCGGGTGTCCGTGCGGCTACGAGGAGAGACCATGCCCGCAGTCGAGTTCCGTGCGGCGCGCGACTTCCTGCTCGCGCATCGCGACGACTACGCGACCGCGTACGAGAAGTTCCGCTGGCCCGTCCTGACCGGGTTCAACTGGGCGCTGGACTGGTTCGACAAGATCGCCGAGAGCAACGACTCGCCCGCGCTCTGGATCGTCGAGGAGGACGGCTCCGAGGCGCGGTACTCGTTCTCGCAGATGTCGCGTCGGTCGAACCAGGTGGCGAACCTGCTGCGGCGGTCGGGCGTCCGGCGCGGCGACCGGATCATCCTGATGCTCGGCAACCAGGTCGAACTCTGGGAGACGGTGCTCGCGGCGATGAAGCTCGGCGCCGTCCTGATCCCGAGCACGCCGCTGCTCGGCACGGCCGACCTCCAGGACCGGCTCATCCGCGGCAAAGCCCGCCATGTCGTGGTCGGCTCGGCCGACGCGGGGAAGTTCGACGGCGTCCAGGGCGAGTTCACGAAGATCGCCGTCGGCGACCCGGTGGACGGATGGGTGCGGTACGCCGACGCCTACGAGGAGGCAGAAGGGTTCACCCCGTACGGCCTCACCATGTCGCGGGACACGCTGCTGCTGTACTTCACGTCCGGGACGACGGCGAAACCGAAGCTCGTCGAGCACACGCACGCGTCCTATCCGGCCGGGCACCTGTCGACGATGTACTGGATCGGGCTGCGGCCAGGGGACGTCCATCTGAACATCTCGTCGCCGGGCTGGGCGAAGCACGCGTGGAGCAACGTGTTCGCGCCGTGGGACGCCGAGGCGTGCGTGTTCGTCCTCAACTACACGCGGTTCGACGCCGACCGGCTGCTCGACACCCTCGACCGGTGCGGCGTCACGAGCTTCTGCGCGCCGCCGACCGTATGGCGGATGCTGATCCAGGCCGATCTCGGACGGCTCGCGTCCCCGCCCCGCGAGGTCGTCGCGGCCGGTGAGCCGCTCAACCCCGAGGTGATCGAGCGCGTCAAGGACGCCTGGGACCGGACGATCCGCGACGGCTTCGGGCAGACCGAGACGACCGTCCAGATCGCCAACACTCCCGGCCAGCCGGTCAAACCGGGCTCGATGGGACGTCCCGTCCCCGGCTACCAGGTCACGCTGATCGACCCGCTGACCGGGGAGCCGGGCGAGGAGGGCGAGATCTGCCTCGACCTGGAGGACCGCCCGCTCGGGCTGATGACCGGCTACCACGGCGACGACGCGCGCACCGACGAGGCGATGGCGGGCGGCTACTACCACACCGGCGACATCGGCTCCCGCGACGACGACGGCTACATCACCTACGTCGGACGCTCCGACGACGTGTTCAAGGCGTCCGACTACAAGATCTCCCCGTTCGAGCTGGAGAGCGTGCTGATCGAGCACGACGCGGTCGCGGAGGCCGCCGTGGTCCCCTCGCCCGACCCGGTCAGGGGGGCCGTGCCGAAGGCGTACGTGACGCTCGCCGCGGGCTGGGAGCCCGACGAGGCCACCGCCAAGGCGATCTTCGAGCACAGCCGGGCGCAACTGTCGCCGTACAAGCGCGTCCGGCTGCTGGAGTTCGGCGCGCTACCGAAGACGATCTCCGGCAAGATCCGCCGCGTCGAACTGCGCGCCAGCGAGATCGACAAGCACCCCACCACGGAAGACCGCCCGGATGGCGAGTTCCGCGAGGAGGACCTGCGATGACCCCTTCCGCGACGCCCACCTCCGGCCCGGACGGCTCGTACGCGTCGGGCGTGTCCAGCATCCCGCTGCTCGGCGACACGATCGGCGCGAACCTCGCCCGGACGGTCGCCGCCTTCGCCGACCGCGACGCGCTCGTCGAGCGGGCCACCGGCCGCCGCTGGACCTACGAGCAGTTCGCCGACGACGTCGCCGCCGTCGCGCTCGGATTGCGCGATCTCGGTGTCATCAAGGGCGACCGGGTCGGGATCTGGTCGCCGAACTGCGCCGAGTGGATGCTCGTCCAGTACGCGACGGCCAAGCTCGGCGCGATCCTGGTCAACATCAACCCGGCGTACCGGGTGCACGAGCTGGAGTTCGTCCTCAACCAGGCCGGAATCAGGACGCTGGTGTCGGCGCCCGCGTTCAAGACGTCCGACTACGCGGCGATGATCAACGAGGTCAGGCCGCGGTGCGGGGCGCTGCGCGACGTCGTCCTCATCGGCACGCCCGAATGGGACGACCTCATGGCGGCGGGCCGCGCCGACGACCGGGCCGTCCTCACCGAGATCGGCCGGACGCTCACCGCCGACGACCCGATCAACATCCAGTACACGTCCGGGACGACGGGCTTCCCCAAGGGCGCGACACTGTCGCACCACAACATCCTCAACAACGGCTATTTCGTCGGCGAACTGTGCGCCTACGACGAAGAGGACCGCGTCTGCGTGCCCGTGCCCTTCTACCACTGCTTCGGCATGGTGATGGGCAACCTCGCGGCGACCAGCCACGGCGCGTGCGTCGTCATCCCCGCCCCGGCGTTCGACCCGAAGGCGACGCTGAACGCCGTCGCCGCCGAACGGTGTACGTCGCTGTACGGGGTGCCGACGATGTTCATCGCCGTCCTGAACGAGCCGTCGCTCGACGACCTCGACCTGTCGAGTCTGCGCACCGGGATCATGGCCGGGTCGCCGTGCCCGGTCGAGGTGATGAAGCAGGTCATCGAGCGGCTCGGGATGAGCGAGGTCGCGATCTGCTACGGCATGACGGAGACGTCCCCGGTGTCGACGCAGACCCGCGCGAACGACTCGCTCGACCGCCGCGTCTCGACCGTCGGACGCGTCATGCCCCACCTGGAAATCAAGGTCATCGACCCGGAGACGGGCGTGACCGTCCCGCGCGGGACGCCGGGCGAGTTCTGCACGCGCGGCTATTCGGTGATGCTCGGCTACTGGGACGAGCCCGAGAAGACGGCCGAGGCGATCGACGCGGCCCGCTGGATGCACACCGGCGACCTCGCCGTGATGGACGGCGACGGCTACGTCACCATCACCGGCCGGATCAAGGACATGGTGATCCGCGGTGGCGAGAACGTCTACCCGCGCGAGATCGAGGAGTTCCTCTACACCCATCCCGACATCGTGGACGCGCAGGTCATCGGCGTCCCGGACGAGAAGTACGGCGAGGAGCTGATGGCCTGGGTGCGGCTGCGCGAGGACGTCCCCGACCTCACCGCCGAAGCGCTCCGCGCGTTCTGCGAGGGCAAGCTCGCCCACTTCAAGATCCCGCGCTACGTCCATGTCGTGGACGAGTTCCCCATGACGGTCACCGGGAAGATCCGCAAGGTGCAGATGCGCGCGGAGGCCGTCGACATCCTGGGCCTGGGCGACTCCTAAATCGCACTTCCTTTTGCCACCGACCCTCACTTTTGCTTTCTGTGGGAAGGGCTTCCGAGACGCCGTCTCACCGGGCATGCTCGGAGCATGGGTGCGCCAACACCGGGGGACACGGGGAGCGGATCTCCCCGAATGACGCGCGACGACGCGGGCGGCGTGCGCTCGGCGGTACTCACGCTGCACCGGACGACCGGCCTCCCCGTCGTGTTCGGCGGCGCCGTGTGCACGGGCACGTCCGGCGGCGGGCAGGACCGGCTCCGGATCACCGAACTCGTCGGCAACGCGACGGACTCGCTGAGCGGCCTCGTCGTCCGGCACGGCAACGGCCTCGGCGGCAAGGCCATGGCCACGGGACGTCCGGTCTGGGTGAGCAACTATCCGTGCTCGGCGTCGATCAGCCACGACTACGACAAGCCCGTCGGCCGGGAGGGGCTGCTGTCGATCCTCGCGGTGCCGATCGTCGTCCGGCGGCGGGTTCGCGGCGTCCTGTACGGGGCGTTGCGCGAACCGCTGTCGCTCGCCGATCGGGTCGTGGGCACCGCCGTCCAGACCGCCCGTGACCTCGAACAGGACATCGCCGTCCAGGACAGGGCGGCCGAGGCGCTCGCCCGCTCGCGGCCGCCCGCCGTCCCGGAATCGGCCGCCCGCTGGGAGGAGGTCAGGGCCGTCCACGCGGAACTGTGCGCCCTGGCCGAACGGGTCGAGGACGTCCCGACCCGCGACCGCCTCCGCGAGGCGTCCCTGCGCCTGGCCGCCGCCGGGCTGAACAAGCCGGACGGCTTCCCGCGCCCCGCCCTGTCGCCCCGCGAGCTCGACGTCCTGTCCTATGTGGCGATCGGCTGCACCAACGCCGAGGCCGCCGACCGCCTGGGCCTGCTCCCCGAAACGGTGAAGAGCTACCTGCGTTCCGCGATGCGCAAGCTCGACAGCCACACCCGCCTAGAGGCCGTCACCACCGCCCGCCGCACCGGCCTCCTCCCTTGACCGAGCCCGCCCCGCGGCCCGCTGACCAGCGAACGCCGCCATGACAACCCTGAACGTGTGACCGTGGCTCCCCGGAACGCCGAGGTAAAGCGCGCCGAACGCTGCGACGCCCGTGACTCCGGCGAGCTGGAAGTTGGTGTTGACCAGGCCGCTGAGGTCCGCCGCGTACCTCGCGGGGACGGACGCGGTCACCCGCGCGAGCTGCGGCGCGAATCCAAGGCCGAGACCGAGCCCGCCGAACCCGAGCAGCAGGGCCAGCGCCGTCCCGTCCGGACGCGCCAACCCAGCCGTCGCATAAACCGACGCGAGCACGAGCACCAGCCCGGAGAACAGCGCGCTGTGCCCCAGCCCCCGCTGGAGGTGCAGCGCGAGAACGAACAACAAAGCGAGAAACGTACTGGTCGCCGCCCCGAGCGCACCGAGCGTCCAGGCGACGCCGGGGCGGGCGAGCACCCCCAGATCGAGAAGCGGCGAAGTGACCCGCCGCTGCCGCCGCACGAACACCATGAACTGGCCGGTCAGCAGCACCGCCAGCATCCCGCCGGGCCGCACCCGCCCACGACGCGCCTCCGCCGTCGCCGAGGTCGGGGCAGCGGTCGAGGCTGCGGTGGTTGATCTCACAGGAGCTTGAACACCGGCCACCACCGCCAGGTTGCGGCGGCGGCCAGACGACATCGGTCCGCCGAGGACGCGGGAGCCGCCGGGACGGGTAACCGCGGGGCCGCGCGGTCCACCTTCCCAGCGATCTGGCCCGGCGACGGGGTCAGCGTCGCGTGGGATGCACGTCGTCCAGCACAGATCGGCCCCCGTGGCGCACTGCCTGGACGGAACGCTCACCACACGCCGGCTGCGCCGGGCCGTGATCACTCGGCCGTCCCGTCCCGCTCCGAGGACGGGGACGTCCGCCCCCGATATGCACTGGAAACCGTAACATCTCGGCGAACAACATTGTTCATAGTAAACGGGTTTCATCACCCCGCCCGAACACGTTGGTAGCTTGTGCGTGTGGACTCCGACGGCTTCACCTCGCTGCCGCGCGGGCGTCATCACCTCACCCGTGCGCAGGTCTCGGCCTCCCAGCGGGAACGCATGATCCAGGGCATGACACAGGCGGTCGGGGAGAAGGGCTACGCCCGCACGACCGTCGCCGACGTGCTCCAGCGGGCGCGCGTGTCCCGCGAGACGTTCTACGAGCATTTCGCCGACAAGCAGGCGTGCTTCCTCGCCGCCTACCAGGCCGCCGCCGACCGGATCGAAGGCGTCGTCACCGACGCGCTCACGGCCAAGGGCGAACCGGTCATGAAACGGCTCGAACAGGCTTTATGCGCCTATCTGCGGGAGCTGTCGGCCGACGGAGGCGCGGCGCGCATGTTCCTGCTGGAGATCTACGCGGCGGGCCCGGCGGCCACGGCGCTGCGCTACACCGTCCAGGACGGTTTCATCGAGATCGTCGTCGGGCTGCTGGTCGAGGACGAGCGGTTCCGCCGCCTGCCCGACCCGGAGTTCGCGTGCCAGATGCTCGTCGGCGGGGTGGCGTCCCTGGCGACCGGCATGGTCGCGATGGGCCAGTACCCGTCGCTGCCGAAGCTGTGCGCGCCGATCCTGGCGCACTTCCGCTCACTCCTCGACCACTGACTCTTGGGCGTCGGCCATCGGCCCTTCGTCCGACCGGCGGAGCCGCCGCGCACGGCCCCGCCGGTCGGCGCTCTCAGATGAAGGTGCTCAGGACGGCCGCCATCGCGAACCCGACGACCGACAGGATCGTCTCCAGCACCGTCCACGTCTTGATCGTGTCGCGCACGGACATGTTGAAGTAGCGGGAGATGATCCAGAACCCGCCGTCGTTGACATGTGAGGCGATGATCGACCCCGCGGAGATCGCGATGGCGATCAGCGCGATGTGCGGGTCGGAGTAGTCCTCGGCCTTGACCAGCGGCGCGACGATGCCGCCGGTGGTGACGATCGCGACGGTCGCCGAGCCCTGCGCGACCCGCAGCCCGCAGGCGATCAGGTAGGCGAGCACGATCACCGGCAGGCCCGCGTCCGACAGGGTGGTGGCCAGCGCCTTGCCCACCCCGGTCGCCGACACGACCGCGCCGAAGAACGCGCCACCGCCGATGACCAGCAGGATCATGCCGATCGGGCGCAGCGACTTGGCGGCGAGCTCGGACAGTTCGGCGGTGGAGATGCCGCGCCGGATGCCGAGCAGGTACATCGCCAGCAGCACCGCGAGGGTGAGCGCGACGACGGGGTTGCCGAGGAACGTCAGCGTGGGCAGCGCGGGGCTGTCCTCCCACCAGACGGTGCCGAACGTGGCGAGCAGGATCAGCACCAGCGGCACCGCGATGATCAGCCCGACGAGGGTGAGGGACGGCTCGGGCTCGTCCTTCTCCTTCGCGTCCTTGTCCTGCTCCGCGGTGACGTACTCCTCCGGCACCGCGACGAAGATCCGGTTGCCGATCCAGGCGCCCCACGCGACACCCGCGACGAGGAACGCCGGAATGCCGCAGACCAGGCCGAGGATGATGAGCCAGCCGAGCGGGACTTCGAGGAGCCCGGCGGCGGCGACCGGTCCGGGGTGCGGCGGCAGGAACGCGTGCGTCATCGACAGCCCGGCGAGCAGCGGCATCGTGTACAGGACGAGGGAGCGCCCGCCCTGCTTGGCCGTGATGTAGACGAGCGGCGCGAGGACGAAGATGCCGACGTCGAAGAAGACCGGGATGCCGAAGATGAGCCCGGCCAGGCCCATCGCGAGCGGCGCGCCGCGTTCACCGGCGACGTTCAGCAGCCGCCGGGTGAGGACGTCCGCGCCCCCGGACCGCTCCAGGATCGCGCCGAGAATCGTGCCGAGCCCGACGATCGGCGCGATGTGCCCGAGCAGCCCGCCGAAGCCCTTCTCCAGCACCGACTCCTTGGAGCTGAGCGCGGTCCCGACGATCTCCTCGACGCTCAGCCCCGCCGCCAGCGCGAGCGCGAGCCCGGAGACGAGCAGCGCGATGAACGGTTCCAGCTTGATCTTGATGATGAGGAACAGCAGAACCGCGATGGACACGGCGCAGAGCGTCAGCAGCCCGCCCGTCTCGTGTTGCAGCCAATGGACCATGGGCGTGACCCTCTCGGTGAATGGGGGTGATGGGGGTGCCGAGGTAAGGGCGGGGTGTGGGCGGGCGGATCTCTAGGCGGGGGCGATGGGGAGTCGAGGGAGGCCGGGAGTCGGGGGCGGGAGTCGGGGGGCGGGTCGGCGGGTCAGCGGACTAGCGGGTGGTTCCGTCGGGGGTGCGGCGGAGGGAGCGGCCGGGGAGGGAGCCGGTGTGGCGTCCGCCGGAGATGACGGCGGTGCCGCCGACGAGCACGTGCGTGATGCCCTCGGCCTGCTGCTTCGGGTCGTCGAACGTGGCGGTGTCGCGGACGGTCGCGGGGTCGAACAGGACGAGGTCGGCGTGGTACCCGGGCCTGACCAGCCCGCGGTCTTCGAGGCGGAGCCGCCGCGCGGCGCGTCCGGTCAGGTGCGCGACGCACTCCTCCAGGGACAGGACGCCGAGCTCGCGGACGTAGTGCCCGAGGTAGCGCGGGAACGTCCCCCACGCGCGCGGGTGCGGTTTCGCCGCGGCGAGGAGCCCGTCGCTGCCGCCGGTGTGGCACGGATGCCGCATGATCGCCTGGACGTTCTCCTCGTGCCCGACATGCTGGAGGATCGTGGTGGCAAGGTCGTCGGCGACCAGCCGGTCGCAGTAGACGTCGAACGCGGGACGTCCGGACGCGGCGGCGAGGTCGGCGATCGTCCGTCCGACGACGGTGGCGTCCGGCGAGCCGGAGATCTCGATCGTCTCCCATTCGGCGGGGACGCCGTGGCAGCCGTCCGACCCCTCGACCTCCATCGTGTGCCGGATCCTGGCCCGTTCCGCCGGATCGCCGAGCCGCGCCAGCAGCGCCGAAGGGCCGCCCGCGGACGCCCAGCTCGGCAGCAGCGCGGCGAGCGTCGTGGAGCCCGGCAGGTAGGGATAGGTGTCGAGGGTGATGTCGTGGCCGTCGGCGATGGCGTCGTCCAAGAGGGTCAGCAGTTCGGGCGCGCGTCCCCGGTTGACGCCGAAGTTCATCGTCGCGTGCGCGAGGTGCAGCGAGCAGCCGGACAGCCGCGACAGCTCGACCATCTCGGCATACGCCTCCAGCGCACCCGCCCCATACGAGCGGTGGTGCGGCGCGTAGAACCCGCCAAGAGACGCGACAACACGACACAGCTCAGTCAGCTCACCATCATCGGCGTACATCCCGGGCACATAGGTGAGGCCACTCGACATCCCGACCGCGCCTTCGCGCATGCCGGTCGCGACGAGTTCGCACTGCCGGTCGAGTTCGGCGGGCGTCGGCGGACGGTCGTCCCAGCCCATCGCGAGCATCCGCACCGTGCCTTGCGGGACGAGATAGCAGGCGTTGACCGCGATGCCCTGGTCGAGCCGGTCGAGATATTCGCCGACGGTGCGCCACGTCCAGTCGAAGCCGGGCGGGTCGGTGTTCCAGCCGGCGATGGCGCGGCGGGTGTCGGCGAGGGTGGTGTCGTCGACGGGCGCGTAGGACAGGCCGTCCTGCCCGATGACCTCGGTCGTCACGCCCTGGCTGACCTTGGCGAGATGGTCGGGCTCGATGAGGAGCGCCAGGTCGGAGTGGGCGTGCATGTCGATGAACCCGGGCGCGAGGACGAGCCCGTCCGCGTCGATCGTGGTCGCACCAGAAAGCTTGCCCCCGATCTCGGTGACGCGCCCGTCCTCGATCGCGACGTCGGCGACACGGCCCGCGGCTCCGGTGCCGTCCACGACGGTCGCGCCGCGGATCACGGTGCCCGGCATCAGAACCACGTCCTGACGAGGTCGACGACGACCGGATGCTCGGCGCCGGCGTCGTCCACGACGGGGATCAGCGTCCACTTGTCGAGCGCGGTGCACGGATGCGAGAGACCCAGCTTCACCACGTCGCCCACGTCCACCGCAGCGTCGACAAGGAACCCGTGCTGGTCGTTGACCTCGGTCACCTTCGCCTTCTCCACCGCCTCCGGCCCCTTCCCCCGGACGAGCTGCGGCATCGGAAGCCCCTCGTCGAACGACAGGTCGCGTTTGCCGACGTCCAGCAGCGCGAGCGCGGGCTCCGGCCGGGACACGACCCGCGCCCACCCGTGCATGGCCGACCGCAACCGCGCGTCCCCGACGCCCCGCGAGAACGGCGACATCACCCGGTAGAACCCGTCGTCGTGGACGATGTACGCCCCCGACCGCAGCACGACCCGTCCACCGGTACCGCCGAGCACATCAGCGACCTGGTCAAAAAAGGAACTGCCCCCCGCGGTCATGATCGGCTCGCCGGTCTCATAATCAAGCCCGCCGAACAGATTCACCATTCTGTGCAAATAGGCGTCGACAGCACCGCGCCCCTCATCGGACGCGTCGTGCGCGAGCGCTCCCTCATATCCGGCGAGCCCGGCCAGCCGCAGCGTAGACGCCGCACGCACCGCCGCCGCGAGCGCACGGACGTCACTGTCGTCCCGGGCACCCGTCCGCCCATGCGCCCCGCCGACCTCGACGCAAACATCGACCGGCCGCCGCGCACCGGCGCGGCGCAACGCCTCATCCATCAACTCGACCGACCGCGGCGAGTCCACCCACGACACGAACTCGAACTCCGGATGGGCATCCAGCTCACCCGCCAGCCACGCAAGCCCCGCCGGGTCAACAAGCGCATTGGCGAGCATCACCCGCCGGACACCGAACGCCCGCGCGACACGAAGTTGCGGCAGATTCGCGACCGTGACACCCCACGCGCCCGCATCGAGCTGACGCCGCCACAACTGCGGAGCCATCGTCGTCTTGCCGTGCGGGGCGAGCGTGACACCGGCCGCATCCGCCCAACGCGCCATCGCCCGGACGTTGTGGTCGAGCGCGCCAGAGTCGAGCGTCAGCAACGGAGTGCCGAAGTCATCAAGAGAGGGACGTGCGTCCCGGACATCCGCCACCGACATCCCGTGCAGGGACGCCGGAATCGCTTTGAAGCGCCAGTCGAGCCGCTCGTCACCGAGTGCGTCGATCGCCCCGGCATCGATGCTCGCGACCATCATGACCTCCGTCACTGCACATACTGCAACACCAATTGCGTCTTGTGCTGCTGTGGTTGTAACATCACTCGCGGGTGCCGGTCAACGATCTGTGGCTTACCCACGAGAGGAGCCGGATGAGCCAGAGCCTCGGCCGGGCGCTCATCATCCTCGGCGAGCTGGGCGAGGGGCCCCGCACCCTGGACGAGCTCGCCGCGAAGGTCGGCGTCCACAAGACGACGGTGCTGCGGCTGCTGCGCACCATGGAGGCGGACCGGTTCGTCCACCGCGACGCCGACCACCGCTTCCACCTCGGCTCACGCCTGTTCGCCCTCGCGGGCGCGGCACTGGAGCAGCGGGGCATCCGCGACATCGCCGCCCCCCACCTGGCCCGGCTGAACGACACGACCGGGCAGACCATCCACCTCGGCGTGTACGAGGGCGGCAACGTCATCTACCTGGACAAGTACGACTCGCGGCACTCGATCCGCATGTACTCGCGGGTGGGGCTGAGCATGCCGCTGCACGCCACCGCGATCGCCAAGGTCCTGCTCGCCGACCTCCCCGAACCGCGCCGCCGCCGCGCCGCCGACGAGATCGAGTACACCCCGTTCACCGAGCACACGATCACGGGCCCGTCCCAGCTCCTGGACGAACTGTCACGCGTCGCCGAACAGGGCTACGCCCTGGACGACGCCGAACACGAGACGTTCATCCGCTGCGTCGCCGCTCCCGTCCGCGACGCCACCGGACGCGTCATCGCCGCCGTCTCGATCTCGGTCCCCGAGGTCGTCCTGACCCGCGACGAGGTCCTGGCCCTGCTCCCCGTCCTCCTCGACACCGTCCAATCGGTCTCCACCGCCTGCGGCCACCCAGCCCAACCCTGATCACGCGTGCTGCCTGCACAAACGGCCGGTGGCTACTAGTTCCAGGGTGAGCAGGACGGCGATTGACTCGACGGCCAGCAGGCCTACCAGGACGAGGAGTTGGATCGCGCCTGCCTCGGCTGGGCCGGCGCCGCCCAGCAGGACGCCTACGAAGGCGCCCGGCAGGGTGACGAGGCCTACCGTTCTTGTTTGGTCCAGGACGGGGAACAGGCCGAACGCGGCGGCCGATCGGCACACCTCCATGGACGCGCCGCGGGCCGGGAGGCCGAGTGCCAGGCCGCCCTCGTACTCGCCGCGGCGTGTGGCGAGTTCGTCCAGCGCGCGGTGGCCGGTGAGGCCGGTCGCCGACATCGCGCCGCCGACGAAGATGCCCGCGATGGGCAGCACGGCCACCGGACGCGGCGGCACCACCGCCGAGGCCATCAGGAGGACGAGGACGGGCACGACCCCGGCGACGATCGGCAGCAGCGTCCACCATCCGGCGCCAAGCAGTGATCCGCTGATCCGGCGTCCCGCCGTGGCCGCCGCGACCACGACCATGCCCGCGACGAACGCCGCCGTCCATCCCGCGCTGAGCAGCATCGCCGCGATCAGCGGCGAGACGATCGCGAGTTGGACGGCCGCGCGCAACGTCACGACGAGCATGTCCCGGCCGAGCCCGAGACCGCCGACCCGGACCAGCAGCGCCGCGAACGCGGCGAGGCCGGTCAGCACGAGCGCGAGCGCGGGTCCGAGTTCGGGGGCCGCGTTCACCCTTGCCCCAAGTGTGCTGATGATCGCATAGCGGCCTCCTACCCCGTTAAACCCCGATAGCGTGGTACTTGTGGAGGTAGATGTTGCAGGTGTGGCGTCCGAGCTAGCGTCGCGCCTGGCGTCCCGTCGCGAAGCGCTCTGGCTGGTTGGCGCGGCGGCTGGCCTCACGGCACTGGCGGCCGACGGCGCCAGCCCTTCGCATGATTCCCCGTCCGCGGCGGCGACGACGCCTCGCGCGCGGCCGGTGATCCACCCGTCGCCGACACCGACGCCCACGCCGACGCCGCGTCCCGCCCCGTGGACGCCCGCGAAGGTCACCGCGCTGGAGACGCCCGTCCGCGAGCTGTCGCAGCTGTCCCCGGCGCCGCCGCCGAAGTCGATCGCCCTCACCATCGACGACGGCCCCAACCCGATGTGGACGCCGCGGATGCTCGACCTCCTCGCCGAGGAGAAGATCCACGCGACGTTCTTCATCATCGGTGAGCAGGTCAAGGAGTACCCGAAGCTGACCCGCCGGATCGCCGACGCCGGTCACCAGATCTGCAACCACACCGAGACGCACCCGATCACGATCGCGGGGCTTTCGCGCAAGCGCGTCCGCAAGGAGATCGTCGAGGCGCACGACCGGATCGCCGACGTCACCGGCGTCGTCCCGCGCTACTTCCGCTCGCCGGGCGGAGCGTGGTCGAAGAACGTTCTCGAGCTGACCGCCGAGCACGGCATGATCCCCGTCGACTGGGCCATCGACCCCCGCGACTGGGCGCGGCCGGGCGTCGGCCGGATCCGCAGGTCCCTCCTCGAAGGCAGGGAGGGCAACATCATCCTGTGCCACGACGGCGGCGGCGACCGTTCCCAGACAATCAGGGCACTCAAAGGCGCCATACCGAAATTGAAGAAACGCGGCCTGACCTTCGTGGCCCTCTGATCGAACGCAAGAGAACGCAAGAGAACGCCGGGAACGATACAAAATGGCGTGAACGCGCGGAACGCCGCCCCGTGACATGGTCGGCGGGGCGGCGTTCGGCGTTCAGAACCGGATTGTCAGGCGACCTGCTGCTTGGGCACCAGAACCTCGCCGGCCGTGTACGTGCTCATGTCGAACAGCGTGAGCGAGGCGAAGGTGGGGCCGTGCTTGCAGCGGCCGTCGAGCAGCGTCGAGCGGCCCTTGAACGCGTTCATGGTGGTGTCCATCGAGTGCTCGGCGGGGCAGAACACCGACAGCTGGACGGCGCCTTCGCCCATGCAGTTCGCCACGACGAACGGGCCGGCCTTGCCATCGAGGGCGCAGGCGATCGGGGGCGGCTTGGGCTTGTCGTCGTCCGGGCCGAGGGCGGCGGACGCGGGGCCGATGCCGAGGCCGTACAGGGCCAGCGCGGCGGAACCGGCGCCGACAGTGGCGAGGGCGTACTTACGGAGCTTCATGAATGCACTTCCTCTGGGTCTGGGTGGAACCCGTACTGTGGCGCCGGCGTCGCAATACTCAGGTCCGGTTCCAATGAACCGGACCTCGAATGCAGACCCATCATGTACCCCTCGTGGCACGATGGGTAATATCATTACCTTATCAAAGTAAGTAATATCCCGGGCTGACCTCGGAAAACAGAAATGGTCACAATCGCGACCCCCTGTAATAGCGAAGCCCCGGCATTCCGGCCGGGGCTTCGCTCTACCGGGTCTCAGCCCCGCGTGATCAGGGGCTGGGGCGCCGGTGGGGATTGGACGGGATCGGAAACGGCGGTGCCGTCGCCGTGCGAGATCCGCGGAAGCCAGCCCAGCCAGCGCGGCAGGTACCAGTTCGCGCGGCCCAGCAGCGACATCACGGCGGGCAGGAGCACCACGCGGACGATCGTCGCGTCGATCAGGACCGCCACGGCCAGGCCGACGCCGAGCTGCTTGAAGTCCTGCATGGTGAGCGTCCCGAAGATGCCGAACGTGGCGATCATGATGACGGCCGCGCTGGTCACGGGGCCCGCGGTGGCGCGGATGCCCTCCCGGACGGCCCGGGTGGTGTCCAGCCCCCGGTCGTGGGCCTCGCGGATCCGGGAGACGACGAACACGTGGTAGTCCATGGACAGGCCGAACAGGACGACGAAGACGAACAGCGGGATCCACGACTCCAGGGCCCCGGCGCCCGTCGTCCCGACCAGGGAGTCGCCCCAGCCGTGCTGGAACACCGCGACCATCACCCCGTACGCCGCGCCGACCGACAGCAGGTTGAGGACGATGGCGCTCGCGGCGATCAGCAGTGAGCGGAAGAAGATCAGCATCAGCAGGAACGTGATCCCCATGACGAACAGGAAGACGGGGACGATGCTCGTCCTGAGCTGGGCGTTGTAGTCGGTCGACAGGGCGAGCTGGCCGGTGACCGGTGCCTCGCCGACCTTCCCGACCGTCTGCGGGACGACCCGTTCGCGAAGCGTCTCCAGCGCGTGCGTGGACGTCGCGTCGGAGCCGGTACCGGCCAGCGGGACCTCGATCTCGGCGATGTTCGCCTTCTCGTGCACCGTGACCTCGATCGGCTCGTTCAGCTCCTTCGACGCGATGACCTGCCGCCGAAGCTCGCCGACCGCCGCCCTGACCTCGGGCGCGTTGATGTCGCGGGCCTTCAGCACGACGACCGCGGGTTCCGGGTTGCCGGGGAACGCCTCGTTCAGCCGGGTGTAGGTCTGCGCGATCTCCTCGCCGGGCGGGACCTGCTGGTCGATGCGGAGCCGTTCGGTCTTCATGCCGAGCGCGGGCGCGGCCAGCGCGAGCAGCAGCCCGGTCGCGAGCAGTGCCGCGATCCCGGGACGGGCCAGGACGGGCTTCAGCAGCGTCCCCACGACCCCCGCACGCCCCTCTGCGGAGCGACGACCACGGCCCGCGCCACGACCACGGCCCGCGCCACGACTACGGCCTGCGCCGCGGCGGCGGCCGCGGAAGGGGATGCGGCCGAACTCGACCTTGTCGCCGAGCAGCGACAGCAGCGCGGGCAGGACGGTCACCGACCCGAGCATCGCGATGAACACCACCAGGATCGTCGCGACGGCGAAGCCCTTGAACAGCATCAGGCCGGACAGGAACATCCCGGACATCGCGACCATCACGGTGAGCCCGGAGACGAGGACCGACCGTCCCGAGGTGGCGGCGGCGATCGCGAGGGCCGTGCCCCTGTCCCGGCCCTTGCGACGCTCCTCCCGTTCCCGTTGCAGGTAGAACAGGCAGTAGTCGACGCCGACCGCCAAGCCCATCAGCAGCATCACCGAGTTCGTCGTCTCGTCGACGTGCAGGGCGTGGCTCGTGACGGCCAGCAGCCCGCCCGCGGCGAGGAACGCGGTGAACGCGAGCACGACGGGCAGCACGGCCGCGACCAGCGCGCCGAACGCGACGAGCAGGATGCCGAGGGCGAGCGGCAGCGCCGTCATCTCGGCGCGCTGGAAGTCGCTGCCGAGGGCGTCGTCGAACCAGGCGTCGGCGGTGGCGCCGCCGAACTGCCCCATCTCGACCGACGGGTTCGCGCGCTCCGCCTTCGCCACCGCGTCCTGGATCGCGGGCAGCGGGTCGGGCGCGTCGTCCGGCACCTCCCGGACGGTGAACTGGACGATCACATGCCGCCCGTCCTTGGCCACCACGTCCGGCCGCAGCTCGGTGATCTTCCCGGTGGCCTGGACGTTCGCCCGGACGGCCGCGACCGCCCGCCGCATCTCCGGTGAGCCGGCCGCGTGCGCGCCACCGGAGATCAGCACCGTCTCCTGGTCGGGGTCCTCGACCCCGGCCTCGTAGAGGATTTGCTCCGCCCGAGCGGACTGCCCGGTGCCCTGCTCATGGCCCTCCATCGTGATCTGGCCGGTGGCCCCGCCGATCACCGTGGCGAGGACGACGATCAGGAGCCAGCCGAAAATGGCCGTCAGTCGATGCCGCGCGCTCCACCCTCCGAGCGTGGCGGCTAGATTCCGTTTCATGGGGGTTCCCCGTGGTCGTCGGTTAGGGCTGACACCCATGAACGCTAGGAATCCCGGTAACGGCGCGACATGGCCCTAGACGCCGTCCGGGGGTGTAGGTAAGTACAGGTGTAGCCAGGTACACCCCATCTCCGGGTTGCGGGCACACTGTGCGGAAGGGCGCAGGCCAGAAGACTGGATGTCGGATAAGGCAGCGACTTCTGGAGGAACCCCCGTGAACGACGAACTGGTGAAAGAGACGCGGGTGAACGAGACACGACCACGGGAGACGAGGCTGCAACGGCACCTCTGGGCGCCCTGGCGCGGCCTGGCGTTCTGGTTCCTGGGCATCCCCGCGATGTTCGTCGGCGTCTGGTTCATCACGGTCGTCTCGATGATCTCCAGTTTCCTCGGGGTCCTGCTGTTCCCGTCCGCGGTGGGGCTGCTGCGCGCCCAGCTGGACGCCTACCGCTCCAGGATCAACAAGTGGACCGACAGCCGGATCGCGCGCCCCTACCTGCCCGAGCCCGAGGTGAACCCGGGCCTGAACGGCATGATCAAGCGTTTCGTCCGGTTGATCTCCGACCCCGCCACGTGGCGTGACTACCTGTGGGTGGCCATCGACCCGATCGTGGTGCTGTTCACGGCCGCGCTGCCGGGCCTGCTCGTCCTGTACGGGCTGTGGGGCTTCGCGGTCGCGACGTTCGTCGGCGGGATGATCGGCCACTACGCCGGCGCCGACTGGTACGGCTACGTCCACATCACCGACGGCTACGACCAGGACCTGGCGCGCATCGTCTCCACGCTCTTCATCGCCACCGTCAGCCTCGTCGCCGGGCTCCTCATCGGCCCGAAGATGCTGAACGTGTACGGGCAGTGGGGCCGGTTCATCCTCGGCCCGACGCGCAAGTCGGAGCTGGCGCTGCGCGTCCGGCACCTGACCGAGACCCGGTCGGAGGCCGTGGACGCGTCCGCCGCCGAGCTGCGCCGTATCGAGCGCGACCTGCACGACGGCGC
>JBOHBY010000484.1:0-3420 GCA_050698635.1 Spirillospora sp. | reverse complement strand
GGGTGAGAGACCGGCGAGGGGCCGGTCACCGCACACCGGAGGCGCACGATGCTTGTCGAGGAGTTCGTGAGCGCGACCCTGACGATCGCCGTGCCCGCCGCCCGGGTGTTCGCGGTGCTGGCGGACCCGGCGTCCCACGCCGCGATCGACGGCACGGGCTGGGTGCAGGAGCCCGCCGACCGGGCGCCGCTGACGCGGGCCGGGCAGGTCTTCCGGATGGAGATGTACCACCCCGGCCATCCGGACGGTGACTACCGGACGGCCAACAAGGTCCACGTGTTCGACGCGCCGAACGCCATCGGCTGGTTCACCGGGACCGAGGACGCCGACGGACGGCTGGACTTCGGCGGCTGGTTCTGGCGCTACGACCTCGCGCCCGTGGGCCCGTCCGAGACCGAGGTCACGCTCACCTACGACTGGTCGGCCGTGCCGCAGTCCATCAGGGAGTACCTGCGCTTCCCGCCGTTCGGGCCAGCGCACCTCATCGACTCGCTGCGGCACCTGACCGAACTCGCCGCGCCGCAGTCCCTTCACACCTGACCAACCCACACCTCATCAAAGGAGAGCATCATGACCGCGACCTACACCTTCGACGTCTTCTCCAGCCTCGACGGCTTCGGCGCCGCCGGCGGCGACTGGACCGGCTACTGGGGCAAGCAGGGCCCCGAACTCCTCGACCACCGCCTCGCCCTCTACAACGAGGAGCAGCGGATGGTCTTCGGCGCCAACACCTACCGGGCGTTCGAGCGGATGGTCGCCGACAGCGCCGAGGGCGACGACGTGCGTGACCCATGGGTCACCCGGATGCGGAACCTGCCGGCGACGGTGGTGTCGAGCACGCTCGCCGAAACCTCCGGCTGGCCGGACGCGACGCTCGCGCGCGGCGACGCCGTCGAGGTCGTCGCACGGCTCAAGGAGGAGTCGGCGGTGCCGTTGCGCTCGCACGGCAGCCTGGCGATGAACCGGGCGCTGATGGCCGCGGGCCTGGTCGACCGCGTCCAGGTGACGATCTTCCCGGTGATCACCGGGCGGTCCGGGCTGGACCCGGTCTTCCAGGACGCCGCCGACTTCGACCTCGACCTGATCGAGCACCGCACGCTCGACGGCCGCATCCAGGAACTCACCTACAGGCCCACCCTGCACGCATGAGCCCGTCGGCCCGCCAGAGTCCACCTGCCCGCCCCTCCAGCCCGGCCCTCCAGCCCGCCCCGCACCCCCCCCGTCCGGGGGTGTGGGGCGGTCTGATGTCACAGGCGGCGTGGCTGTCTTGTCTCGGGTAACGAAGGCAAGAGACTGCCAACGGGAAGGTGATGGTCATGCGGGTATTCGTGGCGGGCGGGACCGGGGTGCTGGGACGGCGGCTGGTGCCGCAACTGGTGGCCCGCGGCCATCAGGTGACGGCCACGACCACGAGCGAGGCCAAGCTCGCCGCGCTCGCCGACCTCGGCGCGGACGGCGTGGTGATGGACGGCCTGGACGCGGCGTCGGTCGGGGAGGCGGTGGCCAAGGCCCGGCCGGAGGCGATCGTCCACCAGATGACCGCGATCTCGATGACGCACGCGGGCAAGCCCGACATCAAGCACCCGGACCGCTGGTTCGCCAAGACCAACCGGCTGCGCGCCGAGGGGACCGATCACCTGATGGCCGCGGCCGAGGCGATCGGCGTGTCCCATGTCGTCGCGCAGGGCTACGCCTCGTGGAACGGCATCCGCGAGGGCGGCTGGGTGAAGACCGAAGAGGACCCGCTCGACCTGCTCGAAGGGACGGCCGCGAACGTCGGGTTGAAGGCGCTGCGCCACGTCGAGGACGTCGTCCTCAAGGCGGGCGGCGCGGTGCTGCGCTATGGCGCGTTCTACGGGCCGGGCGCCATCGACGACCAGGTCACGCTGCTGCGCAAGCGCCAGTATCCGCTGGTGGGGCGCGGCACCGGCTACAGCTCGTGGATCCATCTCGACGACGCGGCGAGCGCGACCGTCCTGGCCGTGGAGCAGCGGGTCCGGGGCGTGTTCAACATCGTCGACGACGAACCGGCCCCGGAGGCCGAGTGGCTGCCGCACCTGGCGGCGTGCGCGGGGGCGAAGCGGCCGCTGCGGATCCCGGTGTGGCTGGCCCGGATCCTGGCCGGGGAGCAGGCGGTCGTGATGATGACCGAGGGGCGCGGGTTCTCCAACGCCAAGGCCAAGCGGGAGCTCGGCTGGGAGCTGCGCCATCCGTCGTGGCGGGAGGGGTTCCGGGAGGAGCTTTCGTGACCCGGGACGAGGAGTTCCAGGAGCTGCGGCCGCTGCTGTTCTCGATCGCCTACCGGATCACCGGCAGCGTCACCGAGGCCGAGGACGCGGTGCAGGAGACGTGGCTGCGCTGGTCCGGCTCCCCCGCGCGGCCCGCGTCGGCGAAGGCGTTCCTGTCCGCCGTGGTCACCCGGATCTCGATCAACGTGCTGCGGTCGGCCCGCGTCCGGCGCGAGGAGTACGTCGGGCCGTGGTTCCCCGAGCCGCTGCTCACCGACCCCTACTCCGACCCCGAGCGCTCGGCCGAGCTGGCCGACTCGGTGTCGATGGCGGCCCTGCTGCTGCTGGAGCGGCTTTCCCCGCTGGAGCGCGCGGTGTTCGTCCTGCGGGAGGTGTTCGGGTTCGGCTACGACGAGGTCGCCACGGCGGTGGGCCGCTCGGAGGCGGCGTGCCGCCAGCTGGTGGTGCGGGCGCGCCGCCACATGAACGAGGGACGGCCCCGGTTCGAGGCCGACCGGCGCGAGCGCGACGCGCTGGCGACGCGGTTCTTCGACGCCGTCACCGAAGGGGACGTCGACGGGCTGCGGGACCTGCTCGCCGCCGACGTGCAACTCGCCGCCGACAGCGGCGGCAAGGGCCCGCGCTGGGGCGAGGCCTTCTCCGGCACCGACCGCGTGGCCCGGATCCTGGTGGCCCTGATCCCGCCGTTCGTCCGGATCGGCGGCGCCGTGGAACCGCACGAGGTCAACGGCCAGCCGGGCGCGATCTTCCGCGACCGCGACGGCGGGGTCGTCAACACCTGGACGCTCGACGTCCTGGACGGGCGGATCCAGGCGATCCGCACGGTGAGCAACCCCGACAAGCTCGGGCATGTGGGCCCCGTGGGAGACGGCTGGGCGGTCCTGCGCGAAACACGGCAGGCCCACCGGCACACGCACTGACCCCCGGGACCACCCCCGTCCCCGGCCGGGGACGGCTCCGACTTTGGTCGGTGTCGGCGCCGTGACCTGCGGGGTTAGCCTTTGCCGGTGAACGAGGAAAGCCTTGAACAACAGGCCGCCGACCGGTGGCGGCGGCGCGGGCCGGCGGGCGCCGCGATCATGCTCGGCGTCGCCGGCGCGCTGGTGGCGGTGACGGTCTGGGGACGGTACGGCGCGGGCGTGTCCGGCGGGCGGCTCGGCGTGGACATCGC
>JBOHBY010000483.1:0-5206 GCA_050698635.1 Spirillospora sp. | reverse complement strand
GCCCCGGCCACGGCGAAGCCGACGGCCAGGACGTTGCGCAGCGGCGCCTCGACCAGGTCGTCGGCGAGCGCCAGCCCGATCCCGGCCGCGATCAGCGCCAGCGCCGTCCGGATCCACGCGAGGAACGTGCGCTCGTTGGCGAGTGAGAAGCGCGGGTCGGGGTCGCTGCCCTCGGCCAGCAGACGGTCGGTCCACCTGCCGGCGCGGGATTTCGGACGCTGGGTCGCGGTCATCGTCCATTCATGTTAGGCGGCCGAAGCGAATCCCCTTTTACCGGGATGCCAATGCGAATTCCGACTTGTTATCCCGGAATTGCCGGGTGCGGGCAAAGCGCGAGTCAGGGTCTGCCGAAGCGGCGGGAGGAGGCGTCCTCCTGGGCGAGCCGGTGCAGGGCCGTCAGCACCTGCTCGTAGAGGACGGTCGAGACCAGCAGGGAATGGACCGTCCTGGCGCGCGGCGTGCCCGCGGCGACCCGGCCGATCTCGTGGCCGGCCACCTCCTGCGCGGCGTTCACGTAGGGCCGCAGGTCGCGCAGGGTGATCGGGAAGCCGAGGCGGCGCAGCGCGACGAACGTGTGCGCGAGCAGGTCGCGGGCGGGGGCGCGGTCGCCGACGTCCCAGCCGAGCTCGCCGACGAGGGCGTCCACGTCCTGCCGGGCGGCGCGCCAGTGCGGGTCGTGCGGCGCGGCGACGTGCGGGCCGATCGCGTGCTGGGTGGTGGCGAACAGGTCGTGCAGGGTGACCCGGTCGTCCTCGATCGCCGCGATGATCTGCTGGATCGCCGACACCGGCAGGTCGCCGACCTCGCGCAGCGCGCTGATCAGGCGCAGCCGCTCCAGATGGCGGCCGTCGTACTCCGATCGCGTCGCGCTCACCGCCGAGCCCTTCGGGAGCAGGCCCTCCCGGATGTAGAACTTGATCGTCTGGACCGTGAGGCCGCTCCGATCACTGAGCTCGGAGATCTGCACGCTCGCACCCCCTTTACCGGTGGTTAACGGTATCGGGACGGCGCAATTAGATACCGGCACTATCCAATGGGTGTCCGAGTTATGGGGGAACGTCGGATCAGGTCAGCGCGGTCGCGTGCCAGTCAGGAGGTCCGGTCAGGACGCGGTGCGGCGCATCCCGTCCGAGATCTTCTCGGCGGCGGCCGCGACCGGGCCCGCGTGCAGGCGGCCGGGGGAGCGGGTCAGGCGTTCGAGCGGCCCGGACACCGAGACGGCGGCGATCACCCGTCCGGCGACGCCGCGGATCGGGGCCGAGACCGAGCCGACGCCCTGCTCGCGCTCGCCGACGCTCTGCGCCCACCCCCGCCGCCGGACCGACGCCAGCGTCGCGGCCTCGAACTTGGCGCCGCGCAGACCGCGGTGCAGCCGGTCGGGCTCCTCCCAGGCCAGCAGGATCTGCGCGGCCGAACCCGCCGTCATCGGGAGCGCCGCGCCGACGGGAATGGTGTCGCGCAGGCCGCTGCTGCGCTCGGCCGCGGCCACGCACACCCGTACGTCCCCCTGGCGGCGGAACAGCGACGCGCTCTCGCCGGTGTGGTCGCGGAGCTGGGCCAGGACGGGCTGCGCGATCGCGAGAAGGCGGTCCTCGCCCGCCGCCACGGCGAGTTCGGCGAGGCGCGGCCCCAGGATGAAACGGCCCTGCGTGTCCCGGTGGACGAGACGGTGGTGCTCCAGCGCGACGGCCAGCCGATGCGCCGTAGGACGCGCCAGCCCGGTCGTCTGGACGAGCTGTGCCAGCGACGCCGGCCCCGCCTCCAGCGCGTTCAGAACCAGAACGGCTTTGTCGAGTACGCCGACTCCGCTAGAGTTGTCCATGCCTTGATATTGCCGTCTCGTTATTTGAGATGCAAGTCCGGGCGGCGAGTACGGGACACGACGACCGACACAGCGAGGTGGAGAAGCGATGGGCCGAACACTGGCCGAGAAGGTGTACGACGCGCACGTCGTACGGCGCGCCGAAGGCGAACCGGACCTCCTCTACATCGACCTGCACCTGGTCCACGAGGTCACCAGCCCGCAGGCGTTCGACGGACTGCGGATGGCGGGCCGCACCGTCCGCCGCCCCGACCTCACGATCGCCACCGAGGACCACAACGTCCCGACGACCGACCTGCTCAAGCCCATCGCCGACCCGGTCTCGCGCACCCAGGTCGAGACGCTGCGCAAGAACTGCTCCGACTTCGGCATCCGGCTGCACCCGATGGGCGACGACGGGCAGGGCATCGTCCACGTCATCGGGCCGCAGCTCGGCCTGACCCAGCCCGGCACGACCGTCGTGTGCGGCGACTCGCACACCTCCACCCACGGCGCGTTCGGCGCGCTCGCCTTCGGCATCGGGACCAGCGAGGTCGAGCACGTCCTCGCCACGCAGACGCTCCCGCAGGTCCAGCCGAAGACCATGGCCGTCACCGTGAACGGCGCGCTGCCCGAGGGCGTCACCGCCAAGGACCTCATCCTCGCGATCATCGCGCGGATCGGCACCGGCGGCGGCCAGGGCCACATCATCGAGTACCGGGGCGAGGCCGTCCGGTCGCTGTCGATGGAGGGCCGCATGACGGTCTGCAACATGTCCATCGAGGCCGGTGCCCGCGCCGGGATGATCGCGCCGGACGAGACCACCTTCGAGTACCTCAAGGGCCGCCCGCACGCCCCGTCCGGGGACGACTGGGACCTGGCCGTCGAGTACTGGACGTCCCTGCGCACCGACGACGACGCGGTCTTCGACAGGGAGGTCGTGATCGACGCGGCCGAGCTGACCCCGTTCGTCACCTGGGGGACCAACCCCGGCCAGGGCCTGCCGCTCGCCGGCTCCGTGCCCGACCCCGCGTCCTACGACGACCCCGTCAAGCGGCAGAACGCCGAGCGCGCCCTGGAGTACATGGGCCTCACCGCCGGGACGCCGCTGCGCGACATCACGGTCGACACCGTCTTCGTCGGCTCCTGCACCAACGGCCGCATCGAGGACCTGCGGGCCGTCGCGGACGTCCTGAACGGCCGGAAGGTCGCGGGCGGCGTCCGCATGCTGGTCGTCCCCGGCTCCATGAAGGTCAAGAAGCAGGCCGAGGCCGAGGGACTGGACGAGGTCATCTCCGCGTCCGGCGCCGAATGGCGCGAGGCGGGCTGCTCCATGTGCCTGGCGATGAACCCCGACAAGCTCACGCCCGGCGAGCGCAGCGCGTCCACGTCCAACCGCAACTTCGAGGGCCGGCAGGGACCCGGCGGCCGCACCCACCTGGTGTCGCCCGCCGTCGCCGCCGCCACGGCCGTCACCGGCCGCCTGACCGCACCCGCCGACCTCTGAGGAACCGCAATGGAAGCGTTCACCACCTACACCGGGCGCGCCGTGCCGCTGCGCCGCAGCAACGTCGACACCGACCAGATCATCCCGGCCGTCTGGCTGAAGAAGGTCAGCCGCACCGGCTTCGACCAGGGCCTGTTCGCCGCCTGGCGCGAAGACCCCGACTTCGTCCTGAACCAGCCCCGCTACGACGGCGCGGGCATCCTCGTCGCCGGACCCGACTTCGGGACGGGATCGTCCCGCGAACACGCCGTCTGGGCGCTCCAGCAGTACGGCTTCCGCGTCGTCATCGCGCCGCGCTTCGGCGACATCTTCCGCAACAACTCCACGAAGATGGGGCTGCTGCCCGTCATCCTCACCGGCGAGCAGGTCGACTCCCTCCAGACCCGCATCGAGAAGGACCCCGCGCTGGAGATCACCGTCGACCTGGAGAACCGCGAGGTCCGCTGGGACGCGGAGAGGGCCTCCTTCGAGATCGACGACTACACCCGCTGGCGCCTCATCGAGGGCCTGGACGACATCGGCCTCACCCTGCGCCACGCCGACGCGATCACCGATTTCGAGACCACCCGCCGTTCCTGGCTCCCCACGACGGTGTAGGGACTTGGTATAGGGCGTTCACGGCTTTTTCGGCCCCGGGTGGGCGGACACGAACCGCGAGCAGGGACAATTCCTGTAGTGCGAAGACCCGTTCGACCGTTCGGAGGCATGTATTGAGCACGGACCCGTGGGCCGGGCCCGAGTTCGACGATCCCGCGTTGACCCAGCTAGCGCGGCAGTTGCGTGACGCTCACCGGGCCGTCGCGCCGCTGCCCGCGCCGTCGCGGCAGCGGCTGATCCGCCACCTGCTGGCCATCACCGATCTGGCCAAACGCGACCCCGGCCTCGCCTCCCGCAGGCTGGAAACGTTCCTCGCCGATTTCCACGAGGCCCCCGACGTCGGTTAGCGTGCGCAGTGGCCGGATCTGGTCCGGTCGCCCGGCGAGACGGGGGCGAGGCCGACAAAAACGCCAGCGACACGCCAACTCGTGCGTGCAGGTGATTGTGTCCATGCTGAGGGTCCCTTAGTTTCGTTCGGGCAAGGGGGGAACTAGAGGAGTAACCCATGAACAAGCGTGAGCTGGTCGACGCCGTCTCGGACCAACTGGGCAGCAAGAAGGCCGCAGCCGAGGCCGTCGACGCCATCCTGAACGCGATCCAGGAGGCCGTCGCCAAGGGCGACAAGGTCGCGATCACCGGGTTCGGTTCGTTCGAGAGGGCCGACCGGCCTGCCCGTACGGCCCGCAACCCCGCAACGGGCAAGACCATCCAGGTTCCCGCGACGCGGGTGCCGAAGTTCAAGGCGGGCTCGGACTTCAAGAACCTGGTGGCCGGCAAGTAGGAGCTCTTCACAGCACAGCGCCCCGGGACCGCGACAACGGTCCCGGGGCGCTGTGGTGTGTTTTCCCAGGGGGGCGACCCCCTGGAACCCCCGCACGGGGGTTCCGTCTAACCGAGCGGGAAAGTTGAGAGGGTTATCGTCGAGATTCGGTCGTCGTCCATTGCGAGGTTCACTCGTTGACCGAAGCGCAGTAGGCGCAGGCCGCCTGCTGTGAACGCGTCCGCGTCGAACGGTAGTTCTGTTCCGTCGTCTAGCAGCACGCTGCCTGAACGGGTCTCCGCGTCGAACTCCTTCACCGTGCCCTGCATAGCCGAACTCTAGGCGAGTGCGGGGAGTTCGGCGGCTACGGCGGCGGTCCGGGGGCCGGTGCCGAGCGTCAGGGCCGCGCGGAGGTCGTCGAGGGTGTCGACGTCGCGCCGGACGGAGTCGGTGCCGGGCAGCAGGACCTCGCGGGCGCCGCGGGCGCGGTGCGCGGCGCGGGAGCCGGTGCCGAACGCGGGCGCGAACGTGACTCCGGGAC
>JBOHBY010000482.1:0-7411 GCA_050698635.1 Spirillospora sp. | reverse complement strand
CCCCCGCGCAACAGACCGGCGTCCAGCAGCATCAGCGCGCCGGTGACGAACGTCGTCGGGAACGGCGCGTCGCCGGCCGGCGCCGCGACGTCGAGACCGACGTGGATCAGCGTGACGGCCGCGCAGGCGGCGAGCGCAGGGAGCGACCAACGCGGCATCGACGCGAGGGAAGGCAACCCCCGCGCCAGACCATCCCGCCGCCAAGGGCCCGACGTGGCGGGAAGTATAAGAATCACAATCGCGCTCGCCCCGGAGAAGCTCCCAGGGGCCGGGAGTTTCTCCGTCTACAATCGTTGGATGCAGGCCACGACACCCGCGGCCGTCGAGCTGTCGCACGTCGTCAAGGTCTATCGAGAAGGGGAGAGCGAGCGCGTGGTGCTGCGGGACGCCGACGTGCGTATCGTGCCGGGGGAGATCGTCGTGCTGCTCGGCCGCAGCGGCTCGGGCAAGTCGACGCTGCTGCGCGCGCTCGCCGGGCTGGACCGTGACAACAGCGGCGACCTCCACGTCGGCGGCACGGTGTCGGTCGCCTTCCAGGAACCGCGCCTGGTGCCGTGGAAACGCGTCCTCGGCAACGTCGCGCTCGGCCTGCGGGTCCCCGATCCGGGGGCCGCCGCGGAGCGGGCGCTGGCGGAGGTCGGGCTGACCGAGCGCCGCGACGCGTGGCCGCTCACCCTGTCCGGCGGGGAGGCCCAGCGCGTCTCCCTCGCCCGCGCGCTGGTCCGCGACCCCGACCTGCTGCTCCTGGACGAGCCGTTCAGCGCCCTCGACGCCCTGACGCGCATCAACGTGCACCGGCTCGTGCTCGACCTGTGGGCACGGCACCGTCCCGGCGTCCTGCTGGTCACCCACGACGTGGACGAGGCGCTGCTGCTCGCCGACCGCGTCCTGGTCCTGGACGGCGGCCGGATCGCGCACCGGTCCCCGGTCGACCTGCCGCGGCCCCGTGACCGTGACCACCCCGAGCTCGCCCGGCTCCGCTCCGTCCTCCTCGCCCGGCTGGGCGTGACCCTCGAAGGATCCTCATGACCAGACGTCCCGCCGCCGCCGCGCTCGTCCTGACCGCCCTGCTCGCGGTGGCGTCCGCGTGCTCGTCCGGCGGGGACGGGTCGAAGGACGGGGAGGTCGTGCTGCGCGTCGGAGACCAGAAGGGCGCGAGCCTCCAGCAGATGCTGGCCGCGGCCGGTGAACTCGACGGCCTCGGCTACAAGATCAAGTGGTCGCTGTTCACGTCCGGCCCGCCGATCCTGGAGGGCGTCAACGCCGGCTCGGTCGACTTCGGCTCGGTCGGCAACACGCCGCCGGTGTTCGCGGCGGCGTCCAGGGCCCGGATCGTCATCGTGGGCGCCACCGAGTCCCGCCTGACCGGGCAGGCGGTCGTGGTGCCGCAGGGGTCCGCGCTGCGCTCGCCGGCCGAGCTCAAGGGCAAGAAGGTCGCCGTCGCCAAGGGCAGCTCGGCCAACTACCACCTGCTGTCGGTGCTCACCAGGAACGGGCTGTCGTTCGACGACATCGAGCCGCAGTACCTGCAGCCCGCCGACGCCCTCACCGCGCTCACCGGCGGACGCGTCGACGCCTGGGCGACCTGGGAGCCCTACACCGCCCAGGCGGAGCTGGACGACGACGCCCGCATCCTGGCCGACGGGACCGGCTACACCAACGGCTACGGATTCCAGGTCACCTCCAAGGACACCCTCAAGAACAAGGGCCGTACCGCCGCGCTGAGGGACTTCCTGTCCCGCTACCAGCGGGCGGTGCGATGGTCCAGCACCCACCCCTCGGAGTGGGCCGCCATCTGGGCGAAGGAGACCAGGCTGCCGGGGCCGGTCGCCGAACGCGCCGTCCAGCGCCGCCTGTCCACCGTCATCCCGATCGACGACTCCGTGATCGCCTCCGAACAGCGGGTCGCCGACGCGTTCTCGGGCGTGAAGCTGATCCCCGGCAAGGTCACGATCGCCGACTTCTTCGACCGCCGGTTCAACGACCTCGCGCTGACCGCGCGGCAAGGAAGGTGACGCGATGTCCCTGCGATTCCACTGGTTCCTGCCCACCACCGGCGACGGGCGGACGCTCGTCGGCGGCGGCCACAGCGTCCCGAAGGGCGTCGGCGTGCCCGCCGGGACGCCGGGGAGCGCCGACCGGTTCCGCGCACCTCACATCGACTACCTCGCCCAGGTCGCCCGCACCGCCGAGGATCTCGGGTTCGAGGCCGTCCTCACCCCCACGGGCACCTGGTGCGAGGACGCCTGGCTGGTGACCGCGGCGCTGATCCGCGAGACCCGCCGGCTGAAGTTCCTGGTCGCCTTCCGGCCCGGCCTGATCTCCCCGACGCTCGCCGCGCAGATGGCCGCGACCTACCAGCGGATCTCCGGCGGACGGCTCGCGCTCAACGTGGTCACCGGGGGAGAGGCCGCCGAGCAGCGCCGCTTCGGCGACCACCTCGACCACGACGAGCGGTACGCGCGCACCGGCGAGTTCCTGTCGGTCGTGCGGGGCGCCTGGGGAGCCGAGCCGTTCGACTTCACCGGTGCGCACTACCGGGTGGAGGGCGCGACCGTCCGGACGCCGCCAGAGCCCGTCCCGGAGATCTACTTCGGCGGCTCGTCCGGCGCCGCGGGACCCGTCGCCGCCCGCCACGCCGACGTCTACCTCACCTGGGGAGAGCCGCCCGGCCAGGTCGCCGCCAAGATCGACCGTATCCGCGAGCTGGCCGCCGGGCAGGGCCGCAGCGTCCGCTTCGGGATCCGGCTGCACATCGTCACCCGCGACACGGCCGAGCAGGCGTGGAGCGAGGCCGGACGGCTGCTGGACAGCATCGACCCCGCCGCCGTCGCCAAGGCGCAGCAGGCCCTCGCCGCCAGCGACTCCGTGGGCCAGCAGCGGATGCGCTCCCTGCACGAGGGGTACCGGGCCGGTGGCGGCACGGACGCCCGCGAGCTGGAGATCCACCCCAACCTCTGGGCCGGCGTCGGCCTGGTGCGCGGCGGCGCCGGAACCGCCCTGGTCGGCAGCCACACCGAGGTCGCCGACCGGATCGAGGAGTACGCCGCACTCGGCATCGACGAGTTCATCCTCTCCGGCTACCCGCACGTCGAAGAGGCGTACTGGTTCGGCGAGGGCGTCCTGCCCGAACTGCGCCGGCGCGGCAGGACACCGCACCTGCGCGCCACCGCCTGAACAGGAGGACGCGCCCGCATGACCATGACGGAGATCGACCTGCGCCGTGTCTACGGCGCCTATCCGACCGGTGTGGCGGCGGTGGCGGGTCTGGTCGGGGGACGGCCGGTGGGGATGGCCGCGAGTTCGTTCGTGCCGGTGTCGCTGGATCCGCCGTTGGTGTCGGTTTGTATGGCGCACACGTCCACGACCTGGCCGCTGTTGCGGGACCTTCCGCGTATCGGGATCAGCGTGCTCGGCGCCCACCAGGAGGAGGCGGGGAGGCGGCTCGGCGCCCGTGGCGGCGACCGGTTCGCCGGTGTTGCGTGGCGCGCGACCGCGAGCGGGTGCGTGCTGATCGAGGGTGCCGCCGCCTGGTACGACTGCACCGTCGCGCAACGGATCCGGTCCGGTGACCACGACATCGTGGTGCTGCGCGTCCACGACCTGGACGCCACCCCCGGAACCCCACCGCTCGTCTTCCACGCCGGCCGTTTCCACCAATTGCCCTAACGCTGTAGCCCCCCGGCAAAGTGTGGCCAATTCACGGTCACGAACGGTCGAACTGAGTTGATCTTGCGCATTCCCCGGGTACGTCGGTGAGACCAGTTTTCGGGGGATGGAGGCCGTGTGAGGAAGTACGCGGCGGAGTTCGTGGGGACGCTGATCCTCGTCTATTTCGCGGTGGGTGTGGCGACCCTGTCGTTCGGTTTCGGCGTCGCCGGCAGGAGCCTCTCGGCGGGTGTGGTCGCGACGGCGCTGGCGTTCGGGCTCGTGGTGCTCGTCCTGGTCTACGCGATCGGCCCGATCTCCGGCTGCCACGTCAACCCGGCCGTCACGCTCGGCGTGCTCCTCGCCCGCCGGATGACCCCGGTCGACGCGGTCGCCTACTGGGTCGCCCAGTTCGCCGGTGGGATCCTCGGCGCGCTGCTGCTGTGGGGGACGTTCGCCGGCTCGCCGATCTACCAGCGGTCCGTGACCGGGCTCGGCGCGGACGGCTGGGGCTCGGCCAGCCTCATCCGGATCGACCTGGGCGGCGCGTTCCTCGCCGAGGTCGTCCTGACCGCCCTGTTCGTGTTCGCCGTCCTCGCGATGACGAGCGAGGCCGCGATCGCGTCCGTCAGCGGTGTCGCGATCGGGCTGGCGCTGACCACGGTCCACCTCATCGGCATCCCGATCACGGGCACGTCCGTCAACCCCGCCCGCAGCCTGGGCCCCGCGATCGTCGTCGGCGGGGACGCGCTGGAACAGGTGTGGCTGTTCATCGTCGCCCCTCTCGCGGGCGCCGTGGTCGCCGCCGCCGTGCACGGGTTCCTCCAGCCCCCGGTCAAGGAGACCCCGCTGCCGCCCCCGGACGACATCGCCCCGGAATCCGGCTCGGCCCGGTGAGCGCGGTCCGCGCCGTGCGCGAGGCGTGCTGGGCGTGCTAGGCGTGCGCTGGCAGGTGGTGAGGGTCCGGATGGCCTCCCGCTAGATCCGATCTAGCGGACGGTCGCGCGGCTTCTGGCGCCTTCTGGGTGGAAACCCGAGGAGCCAGGGAGGCACCCGATGACCCATGACGCGGCGCCCCTGCGAGTGGCGGTCATCGTCGGCAGCACCCGCGAGGGACGGGTCGGCGACCGGATCGGCTGCTGGTTCGCCGAGCAGGCGCGGCTGCGCGACGACCTCGACGTGGCCGTCATCGACCTGCTGGACGTGCGGTTCCCGGCCCGGTACCCGAAGGCGGTCACCCCCGGTGTCGCCGAGTTCACCGCCCGGCTGGGCGGGGCGGAGGCCTTCGTGGTGGTCACCCCGGAGTACAACCGCAGCTTCCCGGCCGCGTTGAAGGAGGCGATCGACTACGCCTACGACGAGTGGCAGGCCAAACCGGTCGGTTTCGTGTCGTACGGGATGGGCTCCACCGGGCTGTACGCGGTGGAGCAGCTCCGCACGGTCTTCACGGGGCTGCACAGCATGACCATGCCCTGCGGGGTGAGCTTCGACCTGTTGGACGGAAGCGTCGACGACTGCGGCCGGCCCTGCCAGGAGGAGGTGCCCGCGCAGAACGTCAAGTCGATGCTCGACCAGCTCACCTGGTGGGGCCTGGCGCTGCGGGACGCCCGCGCGGCACGCCCCTACGTCTCCTGAACCCCCTTGAACCCCACACACGAAGAGGACACATCATGAGTCAGCACGATCTGGCGATCGAGACCGAAGGGCTGGTCAAGACCTTCGGCAAGACACGGGCCCTGGACGGTCTCGACCTCAGGGTGCCCACCGGCACGGTGTACGGCGTCCTCGGCCCCAACGGCGCCGGGAAGACCACGGCCGTGCGGGTGCTGGCCACCCTGCTGCGGCCCGACGGCGGCCAGGCCCGGGTGTTCGGCCACGACGTCCGGAAGGAGGCCGACACCGTCCGCGGCAAGGTGAGCCTGACCGGGCAGTACGCGTCGGTGGACGAGGACCTCACCGGAACCGAGAACCTGATCCTGCTCGGCCGGCTGCTCGGCCACCGCAAGGCCGCGGCGCGGAACCGGGCGGCCCAGCTGCTGGAGGCCTTCGGGCTCACCGACGCCGCCGACCGGCAGGTCAAGAACTACTCGGGCGGGATGCGGCGGCGCATCGACATCGCGGCCAGCATCCTGAACACCCCCGACCTGCTGTTCCTCGACGAGCCCACCACCGGCCTCGACCCGCGCAGCCGCAACCAGGTCTGGGAGATCGTCCGGCTGGTGGTGGCGCACGGCACCACGGTGCTGCTGACCACGCAGTACCTCGACGAGGCCGACCAGCTCGCCGCCCGGATCGCGGTCGTCGACCACGGCAAGGTGATCGCCGAGGGGACACCGGGGGAGCTGAAGGCGTCGATCGGCGCCGGGGCGGTGCACGTGCGGCTGCGGGACGCCGTGCAGCGGCCGCGGGCGGAGGAGGTGCTGGCACGGGAGCTCGGCGCGTCCGTGCAGCTGGAGGCCGACCCGGTCGCGCTCACCGCCCGCATCTCCGGCGACGAGGACAAGCTCGGCGCGGCGGAGCAGGCGTCCCGCGCGCTGGCCGAACTGTCCCACGCCGGGATCACCGTGGACGACTTCTCCCTCGGCCAGCCCAGCCTGGACGAGGTGTTCCTGACCCTGACCGGACACCACGCGGACGACGACGCGAAGGAAGACGAGGTGGCGGCATGAGTACCACGACCCACGAGACGGCCGCGACGCCCTACGTCCCGTCCGCGGAGACGCTCGGCACGGTGCTGGCAAGAGGCGACCGTCCGGCCAGACCGGGCGCCCTGTCGACCTCGATCACCTTCGGCTGGCGGGCCATGCTGAAGATCAAGCACGTGCCGGAGCAGCTGTTCGACGTCACCATCTTCCCGGTGATGATGGTGCTGATGTTCACCTACCTGTTCGGTGGCGCGCTGGCCGGTTCGACCAAGGAGTACCTGCAGTTCCTGCTGCCGGGGATCATGGTGATGAGCGTCGTGATGACCACCATGTACACCGGCGTCGCGGTCAACATCGACATCGAGAAGGGCGTCTTCGACCGGTTCCGGACGCTGCCGATCTGGCGGCCGTCCCCGATGGTCGGCTACCTGCTCGGCGACATGTTCCGCTACACGATGGCGTCGATCGTGATCCTCGTCCTCGGGCTCGTCCTGGGCTTCCGCCCGGACGGCGGCCCGGTCGGGGTGGTGGCCGGGATCGCGGTGCTGGTGGCCTTCTCGTTCGCCTTCTCCTGGATCTGGACGATGGTCGGCCTGCTGATGCGCGGCGAGAAGGCGGTGATGTCGGTCAGCATGTTCGTGCTGTTCCCGCTCACCTTCCTCAGCAACGTCTTCGTCGACCCGGACACCATGCCCGGCTGGCTGCAGGCGTTCGTCGACGTCAACCCGGTGACGCAGGTCGTGGACGCCGTCCGCGGGCTGATGGCCGGTGACTCCGCGGGCGGCGAGCTCATGTGGGTGCTCGTCTGGGGGGCCGTGCTCGTCGCGGTCTTCGGAACGATCACGATGCGGCTCTACAACCGCAAGTAGGCGGGACGCCGAGAGATCGCCTGGCACTCACAGGTGCCAGGCGATCTCGCGTTCCGGCCGGTAGCCGCAGGACGACCCGGTGGAGACCGCGTCCCGCAGATGGGCGGCGAGCTCGGGGTGCCGCTGGTCGAGCTTGCGCAGCGTGTCCTTGATGCGGGCGGTCACCGTCTTGCGGGCCCGCTCCGCCTCGTCGCCCAGGCGCCGGGTGCGTCCGGCCAGGCCGGCGGCGGCGCGCAGCTCGTTCAGCAG
>JBOHBY010000481.1:0-2684 GCA_050698635.1 Spirillospora sp. | reverse complement strand
GACGCGCACACCAGCGCGCACACCGACGCGCACGCCGACGACTGGCGGCGTCATCCATGAGAATGGTCATCTGCGACGACCACGCGGTCTTCGCCGAGTCGCTGTCGCTCGTCCTCGCCGACGCCGGGCACAGCGTCGTCGGGGTCGCCTACTCCCCCGCCGACGCGATGCCGCTGCTGCGGGTCAGGCAGCCCGAGCTGTGCCTGATCGACCTGCGGTTCCCGTCCGGCACGGCGCTCGACTGGATGCCGAGGCTGCGCGCCGCGTCCCCGCGCACGAAGTTCGTCGTCCTCACCGGGTTCCTTGAGCAGCGGGTGCTGGACGCCGGGGTCGCGGCGGGCGTGCGGGGCTTCGCGCACAAGGGCCAGCAGGCCGGCGACATCCTCACCGTGCTGCGTCGCGTCGCGGACGGCGAGGTCGTCACCGACCAGCCGGGAAGGCGGCCGGGGACGCGTCCCCGCAGCCAGGCGCAGCAGGTCGCGCGGTTCCTCACGCCGCGCGAGCGGGAGGTCCTGACGCGGCTCGCGCGCGGCGAGTCGACGCAGGCGCTCGCCAAGGCGATGGGCGTGACGCGCAGCACCGCGCGCAGCCACGTGCAGAGCGTGCTCAGCAAGCTCGGCGTGCACTCGCAGCGCGAGGCGGTGATCAAGGCGGCCAGGCACGGTCTCGTCAGCGTCGAGACCGGGGAGTGGCTCGCCGGCTGAACCCCTCCGCGAGGGCGGACGCCCGTCGACCGGCCGAATCCGGACCTTTCATGATCCGGCCGGGACACGTTAGCGTCCGCCTAGCAGAGGAGGTTCCCATGCCTCAGCGGCGAGGCGCGTTGCCCGTCACCGACGCCGGGGTGCTCGACTGCGCGGACGCGTACGCGCGGGGCGTCCCGTTCGACCGCCTGGAACGGCTCCGGGCGAAGACGCCGGTCGTCTGGCTGGACGGCCGCATGGCCGACCGACCCGGTTCGTGGGCCGTGCTGCGCTATGCCGACGTCCGCCATGCCCTCACCCACCCGGAACTGTTCGCTCCACCGGACGACGCCGTCCCGCACGGCCCCGGCCCCGGCCCCGCAACGGCGGATGCCCGAGGCGGGGATGCCGCCCCCGAACAGGCCGCGCCCATCGACATGGATCCGCCCGCGCGGGCCATGCTCGCCCGCGTCCCCAGCGGCGAGACGGTGGACTTCGTCGGCGAGGTCCTCGGCGACTTCCCCGAAACGCTGCGGAACACCCTCGCCGGCGGCCTCTACGCACTGCTGCGCCACCCCGCGCAGTACGTACGGCTCCAGGAGGCGCGGTGGGACGAGGGGCTCGCCGAAGGCGCCGTCGACGAGATGCTGCGCTGGTGGACGCCCGTCCTCCAGATCTGGCGCGTCGTACGGCGCGACACCGTCATCGGCGGCGTGCCGCTGCTCGCCGGTGAACGGGTCACGCTGTGGCTCGTGTCCGCGAACCACGACGACGAGGTGTTCCCCGACCCCGGACGGTTCGCGCCGGACAGGTTCGTCCAGGGCGCCCCATCCCATCTCTGTTTCGGGTTCGGGTTCCGGGCCTGCCTGGGCGCGCGGCTCACCCGTGTGCAGCTGCGGGCGCTCCTCGACGCGCTGCTGGAACGTCCGGGCCTGCCGCAGCTCGCCGGCGAACCGGTGATGCTGCGGTCGAGCGCCCGCCACGGGTTCGAGCACCTCCCCGTCCAATGGACCCTCTGAAGGGCCGCACGGCTACTTCTCAGGGAGTAGGGTCGCTGACTCCCCACGGCCGACGTGGCCCGCGACCTCGATGACTTAACGTCAAGACATGAGCACTTCACCGCTGCCCCACGGCCAGGCACGGCCGCACTGGCCACGCCCTGCCGCGTGGCCGGTGTGGGTCGTCCCGCTGCTGGTGGCGATCGTCCAGTTCGTCGGGTCGATGGGCGCACAGCACAACGGCGGCGGGGCGGCGGACGACGGCTCAGGACCGCCGTGGGCGGAGGGCCGCGGTGACGGTTCCGACGTCGGCCAGACCGACCTGGACGTCCTCGGCTTCGGCCTCGTGCTCGCGGGCCCGGCGCTGCTCCTGCTGCGCCGCCGCAACCCGGTGTTCACGCTCGCCGCGACCGGCGCGGTGACCGCCCTGTACCTGCTGCGCGCCTACCCCTACGGGCCCGCGCCGCTGTCGCTCGCCGTCGCGATGATGGCCGCGGTCGTCGCCGGGCACCGGCTCGCCGCCTGGGCGGGGACGGGCGTGGGCCTCGCCGCCTTCTTCGGCCTGTCCGCGCTGATCGGCGTCCCGGAGGAGGAGCGCGGCGACGGCTGGTTCGCGCCGCAGGAGCCGAACGTCACCGCCGCGACGTTCGTCACCGCGTGGGCGCTGGTCGTGCTCGTCACGTCCGAGCTGGTCCGGATGCGCGCCCAGCGGGCCGCCGAGACCGCCCGCACCCGCGCCGAGGAGGAGCGCCGCCAGGCCAGCGAGGAGCGGCTGCGGATGGCCCGCGAGCTGCACGACGTCCTCGCCCACAACATCTCGATGATCAACGTGCAGGCGGGGGTGGCGCTGCACCTGATGGACGAGAACCCCGAGCAGGCCAGGACGGCGCTCGCCGCCATCAAGGAGGCCAGCAAGGACGCCCTCACCGAGATGCGCGGCGTGATCGGCGCGCTGCGCTCGCAGGGCGAGAGCGCGCCGCGCTCCCCCACCGCCGGCCTCGAC